>JBEIFN010000083.1:0-8068 GCA_040382435.1 Alphaproteobacteria bacterium | reverse complement strand
GTCGCCAACGGCAACTTGGGCGCCGTCGCGGGCGCCGTCGCGGGCCTGGACGCGGGCCAGACAGCGGCGTACGAGGCGGCGGTAGCGAGCGGCGACAAGGTCACGACCGCACGCCTGCTGCACGAAGGCGCGGTCGCCAACGGCAACTTGGGCGCCGTCGCGGGCGCCGTCGCGGGCCTGGACGCGGGCCAGGCAGCGTCGTACGAGGCGGCGGTCGTGAGCGGTGACGTCGATGTCCGTGCGACCGCAGCCGACCGCTTGGCCGCCGGGGAGGGTCCGGCCGACAAGCTCGGGGCGTCGCTCGCCGAACGCGTGCTCGTCGAGCCCGTCGAGGCGATCCGCGCCGATCTTGCGCTCGCGCTCGGCAGGGCGCCGGTCACGCCGCAGACCGACGAGGCGCTGTGGACGGCGATGGTCGATCGCTACCCCTCGGTCCGGGTCGCTGCCGCTGCGGCGTGGCGGCTGCGGGGCGGTCGATGACCGACGCGCTCCCGCCGTGGGCGCATCAGCTGCGCGAGCGCTACCTCGCCGGAGAGGCCAGCGTTTTCGTGGTCCACGGCAATGTTCGCGACGTGGTGCCCGACGGAGCGGGCGCCTACGTCGATCTGGCGAGCTGGCTGGCGGGATTTCTCGCGCGGAGCCGGGACGTCGTCGCCGCCTACGATCCCAGCCGCGGCTTGCACTTTCCGGCTGACGCCGCCCAGTCGCGCCGGTTCCTTCAGGCCGCGTCGGCGCGCGCCGCGACCCGGAGCGAGGCGGGGCTGGCGACCGTGCCCCGCGGCCTGCGCGAGGTGCTCGCCGCTGCCGAGGACGTCCTGACGACGCCCGGGCTGCGTGCGGCGTTCCTCCTCGACCACGCCGATCTCGTCCTGCCGCGCGCCGAAGCCGCCTTCCTCGGCGAGGACGAGCGCAGCAACCTCGTTCGGCTGCTGCGCTGGACCGACGCGCCGCTCCTGCGCGCGACCGATTCGCTGGTGGTGCTCGTCTGTGACGCGCTCGCCGAGCTGCATCCCCGCCTGCTCGCGAGCCCGCAGCTCGCGGTTGTCCATGTGCCCTACCCCGACGCCGAGGCGCGCCGGGCGTTCCTCGACCAACACCAGCCGCCCGGCCTGGTCGTGGAGATGCCCGTCGAGCGGCTCGCGGAGGTCACCGCGGGCCTGACCCTCGTGCAGCTGCGCGCGCTGCTCCTCGGCGCCGCCCGTTCCGGCCTTCCGCTGGACTTTGCTGCGGTCAACCAACGAAAGAAGGCGATCATCGAGACGGAGTGCGCCGGGCTGGTCGAGCTGATCACGCCGTCGCACACCTTGGACGACGTCGGCGGGCTGGAGGGCGTCAAAGCCACCTTGCAGCGCGTCGCCGACGCGATCGTCGCCGGACAGACGCGGCGCGTCCCGATGGGGATCGGCTTCGTGGGGCCGATGGGGACAGGCAAGACCTTCGTCGCTGAGGCGTTCGCCGCCAGCTCCGGGCTGACGTGCCTCGCGCTCCGCAACATCCGGGATCGCTGGGTCGGAAGCTCCGAGGCCAACCTTGAGAAGGTCCTCGGCTTGGTGGAGGCGCTTGGGTACGCGCTGTTGATCCTCGACGAGGCGGAGCGACTGCTCGCGCCGGGGGGCGCCGAGGACGCGACGAACTCCCGGTTGATCGCCCGCCTCAAGACCTTCCTCTCCGATACGCGGCACCGCGGGCGCGTCGTCGTGCTGATGATGACGAACCGGCCCGACAAGCTCGAGGTCGACCTCAAGCGACCCGGCCGCATGGACCTTAAGATCCCGTTCTTCTTCCCTGAGACCGACGCCGAGCGCGCCGCCGTGCTCGGGGCGCAGCTCCGGCGGGCGGGTGTGATCGACCCGCTCGACGTCAGCGCCGCCGCGGCGGCGACGGCCGGGCGGTCCGCGGCGGAGCTAGAGCAGGTCGTGGTCGCTGCGCTGGCCTTGGCCGACGATGCGGGGCGCACGGCGCCCAACGCCGACGACTTGCAGACCGCGGCGGCCGACATCCTGCCCAGCCGCGACACCCGCCGCCTGCGGTTCATGGAGCTGCTCGCCGTGTTCGAGGCGACCAGCCGCTCGATGCTCCCGCCGCGCTACCAGGCGATGTCGACCGATGAGGTGCAGGATGCGCTCGCGCGGCTCGCCGCGGCCATCGGCGAGCCACCGCCGGGCTGAGCCCGGCTCGTCGGATCCACGGGAGGCGGCACGACCTCGGGGGGAGTCGGCCTTGACGGCGCGCTCTGGATCCGATAGACGCGGCAGGCTCGCCGTCCGCACGAGATGCAGACGGCCCGGGTGCCAGAATGGTCTGGTGCGCCGGATACCGCGCGACGCGTCGACGGATCTTGGGTCCACGCCGTGCGCCCGCACCGCCCAGCCGGCCTCCGCCGGTGCATGTACAGGGCGCCAAGGAGCTTTCTATGTACGCCATCGTCGAAACCAGCGGCAAGCAATACCGCGTCGAGCCGGGCCAGAAGCTCGTCATCGATCACGTCGACCTCGAGCCGGGCACCGCCCTCACCCTCGATAAGGTCCTGTTGATCGGCGGCGATTCGGTCAAGGTGGGCGCCCCCACGATCGCCGGTGCCACCGTCTCGGCCACCGTCGTCGACCACTTCAAGGGCGACAAGGTCATCACCTTCAAGTACCTGCACCGCCGTCGCTTCCGCCGCAAGGTGGGCTTCCGCCACACGCACACCACCCTGCAGATCAACGAGATCAGCGGCTGACGCCGCGGTCCATCACGGAGGGCTACGACCATGGCACATAAGAAGGGACAGGGCTCGACCCGCAACGGCCGCGACTCCAACCCGCAGTACCGCGGCGTCAAGGTGTTCGGCGGTCAGACCGTTACGGCCGGCTCGATCATCGTTCGTCAGGTGGGCACCAAGTTCCACCCGGGCGTCGGTGTCGGCCTCGGCCGTGACTACACCGTGTTCGCCACCGTCGAGGGCACCGTGCGCTTCCACGAGCGCCGTGGCCGCAAGCTGGTGAGCGTCGACGCGTTCTCGGCCGAGGCCAGCGAAGCCGCCAAGTGATCGCGGTGGGGTTGGAGGCACGGCGCTGCCTGCGCCTCCAACCTGTCCACGCATCGCTTGTGCCGAACGCTCCGCTCGTGCTGAACGCTTCGCCGGCGCGGACCACGGCGCGCGCGTCGGCGGCTGCCCCCTTGCGTCGCCCCGTGCATCGTCAACGTCGGCACGTCGCGCAAGGAGGCCGGTCATGAAGTTCATCGACGAGGTGGTCATCTTTGCCGCCTCCGGTCGCGGCGGCGACGGCCACGTGTCGTTCCGGCGTGAGAAGTACGTCCCGCGCGGCGGTCCCGATGGTGGGGACGGTGGCGAGGGCGGCGCGGTCGTCTTCGTCGCGGACGGGCACAAGAACACGCTGATCGACTACCGGCGCAAGCGCCATTACCGGGCGTTCGACGGGGTCAAGGGCGGTCAGAACCAGCTGTACGGCGCCAAGGGCAAGGACGCGACCTGCTACGTGCCGATCGGCACCGTCTTGTTCGACGACGACACCGGTGAGCTGCTCGCCGACCTGCGGGAGCAGGGGGCGTCGTGGGCGCTCAAGGGCGGTCGCGGCGGTCTGGGCAACATGCACTTTCGCAGCAGCACCAACCGCACGCCGCGGCAGTTCGTGCCCGGCGGTGAGTCGGTCGAAAAGCGGATCCGGCTCGAGCTCAAGATCCTCGCCGACGCCGGCCTGCTCGGCTACCCCAACGCGGGCAAGTCGACCTTCCTCGCAAGGGTCAGCGCCGCGCGTCCCAAGGTCGCGGACTACCCGTTCACCACGCTGACGCCGCAGCTCGGGGTGGTGGAACTCGCCGACGCGCAGACCTTCGTGCTCGCCGACATCCCGGGTCTGGTCGAGGGGGCCGCCGAAGGCGCGGGCCTGGGCATTCAGTTCCTCCGCCACCTCGAACGCTGCGGCGTGTTCCTGCACCTCGTCGCACCCGACGATGACGAGTCCACGGCGGTCTACCGCTACGTCACGCTGCGCGAGGAGCTCGCGACCTACGGCGGCGGGTTGGCCGACCGGCCCGAGATCGTCGCGCTCAGCCAGGTCGACCGTCTGCAACCCGACGAGGTCGAAGCGCAGGTGTCGGCGTTGGAGGAGGCGTGTGGCCAGCGCGTGGTCGCGCTCTCCTCGGTCGTTGGCACCGGCGTGCGCGACGTCGTGGGCGCGTTGTGGTCCGAGCTGCGGCGCCAGGACGAAGAAGGGCTGCGTCCGCAACCCGAGCACATCTTCCGCGCCGACGCTGGCGTCGATGAGGAAGCCGACGACGAAGCCGACGCCGATCTGTTCGGCGATGACGACACCCCGAGCGGCGTCGAGGTCATCTGGGCCATCGACGACGACGACGATCTCTAGCGCCCCGTGCGCCCAAAGCAGGCAGCCATGACCGAGCCCACCTTGTCGCCCCCCGTCCTTCCCATCGACACCCCGCGCGCGCTCGCGCGGGCGATCGCCGTCGCCGCCCTCAACCGCAAGGCCGCCGATCCGGTCGTTCTCGAAGTGGGAGAGGTCGTCGGCTACACCGAGTTCTTCGTCCTCGTGAGCGCGTCGAATCCCCGGCAGGTTCGTGCGATCGCCGAGGGCGTCAAGTCCGACCTCAAGGCGCAGCACGGCCTCATCTCGGTCGGCACCGAGGGCATGGAGTCCGCCAAGTGGGTGCTGGTCGACTTCGACGATGTCGTTCTGCACGTGTTCCACGAGGGGACGCGGTCCTTCTACGACCTCGAGACGCTGTGGGCCGACGCGCCGCGGCCCGACCTCGACCTGCCGGCACCGCAGCGCGCGCCGCAGCCCGTGTTCGAGGACTGAGCGCGCCGTGAAGCTGCGCGTCGTGCACGTCGGTGAACGCGCCCCCGGCTGGGTGGACGATGCGCTGCAGACGTACCGCGTGCGCATGCACCGGTTCACGACGTTCGAAGAAGCATCGGTCCGACCTGAGACGTTTCGCGGTGACGAGGACGCGGTTCGCAAGGCGGAGTCCGATCGCATTCTGGCGACCGTCACCCCGCGCGACCGGCTGATCGCGCTCGACGAGCGGGGGCGGACCTTCGACACGCGAGGTTTCGCGGCCTTGCTCGACGAGGGGATGCAGGCGGACGGACGGCTCGTGCTCGCCATTGGCGGTGCGTATGGGCACCACGAACGCTTGCGCGCGGCGGCGTGGCGGCGCGTGCGGCTCAGCGATCTGGTGCTCGCGCACGACGTCGCGCGGGTCGTGCTCGCGGAGCAGGTCTACCGCGCGTTCACCGTGCTGCGCGGGATGCCGTACCACCACGGATAGGCTAGGTCGGCCGCTCGCCATCGGGGGTCGTCATGAGCCGCGCGCACAACTTCGGAGCAGGGCCCGGCGTGCTGCCGGAGCCGGTGTTGGCGGAGGCGCAAGCCGCCTTGTGGGAGTTCGACGACACGGGCATGGGCTTGCTCGAGATCTCTCATCGGGCGGCGGCGTTCGAGGCGGTGGTCGCCTCGGCCAAGGCGCGGCTGGCCGAGCTGATGAACCTCGGCCCCGACCAAGAGATTCTGTTCCTGCACGGCGGCGCTCGGACGCAGTTCTTCCAGCTCCCGATGAGCCTGCTGCGCGGCGGTCGCGCGGCCTACCTCGACACCGGCGTCTGGACCGAGGCGGCGATCGAGGAGGCGCGTCGGTTCGGCACGGTGGATGTCGTGTGGTCGAGCGCGGCGTCCGGGTGGGACGCGGTCCCGCGGCAAGGCGCTTGGGGTCCGCTCGAAGAAGGCACGAAGTACTTGTATTACTGTGCGAACAACACCGTCGCCGGGACGGAGTTCGACTACGTGCCCGACCCCGGCAACGCTTGGTTGATCGCCGACATCTCCAGCAACTTGCTCTCGGCTCCGATCGACGGCCGTCGGTTCGATGTGATGTTCGGCGGGATCCAAAAGAACCTTGGCCCCGCAGGCGTCACGCTCGTCATCCTCAAGCGTCACCTGCTCGACGAGATGGACCGCGAGCTGCCCTCGATGCTCCGCTACGACGTACACGTGAAGCACAACTCGCTCTACAACACCCCGTGTACGTTCGGGATCTGGTTCGTGGAGCGGATGACGGCGTGGCTGCAAGCGCAAGGCGGCCTGGTGGCGGTCGGCGAGCGAAACGCGGCGAAGGCGGCGCGGGTCTATGCGGCGATCGACGCTTCTGACGGTTTTTATCAAGGTCGCGCTCAGGTCCCGAGCCGAAGCCGGATGAACGTCACGTTCTCGACGGGGTCCGCCGAGGGCGACGCCGCGTTCGTCGCCGCGGCGCGCGATGCGGGGCTTGTGGGACTCAAGGGCCACAAGCGGCTCGGTGGCCTGCGGGCGAGTTTGTACAATGCGCTCCCCGACGCGAGCGTGGATGCCTTGTTGACGTTCATGGAAGATTGGCGCCGCGGCGCCGGGAGGCACTGATGGGCAACGAGCCGGAGGTCGAGCTGGGGTTCGATGAGGGCACCGAACTGGAGGGCGACGTCGTGGTCCAGGGACTCCCTGGCACCTTCGCGCTGCTCGCCGAGATCGAGCTGGACGGCGTGGCGTACGCCGTGCTCGCGCCCGAGGGCGACGACGACGGCCTGCTCGCGGCGCGCCGTGGCGAGGACGAGCAGTGGTTCCCGGTCGATGACGACGCGACGCTCGCGCGGCTCCAGGAGGCCTTGGATGTTTTCACGGGCGGCGACGACTTCGCGGACGCCTGACATGGTCCGCGCGCCCGAGATCTTGGCTCCGGCGGGAGACGCTGCGAGTTTGGCAGCGGCACTCGCGGCGGGCGCGGACGCTGTCTACCTCGGCCTCGACGAGGGCATGAACGCGCGCGCGCGCGCCCGAAACTTCCCGGTGGCGGAGCTGCCCCAGACGGCGGATCGGGTGCACCGGGCCGGCGCCCGCCTGTATTTGACGATGAACACGGTGGTGTTTCAGGACGAGCTCCCGTTCGTCGAGGGCCTGGTCCGTGCGGCCGCCGAGGCCGGTGTGGACGGGCTGATCGTGCAGGACCCCGCGGTCGCGCTGCTCGCACGGGAGGTCGCGCCGCGGATGGAGGTCCACGCCAGCACGCAGATGACGATCAGCAGCCCCGAAGCCGCGCGCTTCGCAGCCCGCCTCGGCGTCTGTCGCGTCGTCGTCCCGCGCGAGCTCAGCACCGCCGAGGTTCAACGGTTCGCCGAGGGCACCCCGCTCGAGCTCGAGGTGTTCGTCCACGGGGCGCTGTGCATGAGCTGGTCGGGCCAGTGCCTGACGAGTGAAGCCTGGGGGGGACGCTCGGCCAACCGCGGTCAGTGCGCCCAGTCGTGTCGGTTGCCCTACGAACTCGTCGTGGACGGCGAGGTCCGCGATCTGGGCGAGGTTCGCTACCTGCTGTCGCCGCTCGATCTCGCCGGGGTGCGTGCGCTGCCTGCGCTGGTGGCGAGCGGGGTGGCGAGCCTCAAGATCGAAGGTCGCCTCAAGGGCCCGGCGTACGTGGCGACGGCCGTGCAGACCTACCGGCGTTGGCGGGACGCGATCGTCGAGGGCCGGACCGCTGAAGAGGGCGTTGGGGCCGCGCTGCGCACGGACCTCGGTCGACTCCAGGTGGCGTATGGACGCGGGTTCTCCGATGGGTTTTTTGCGGGCTCCGATCACCAGCACCTCGTCGAAGGGCGGTTTCCCAAGCACCGCGGCGTGTTGATCGGTGAGGTCGTCGAGGTCACGCGCACGGCGGTCCGGGTGGTCCGCGCCGATCGCCCCGTCACCGGCGGCATCGCGCTCGGTGATGGGCTCGGACCCGCCGGGACGTCGTCGGTGCAGCTCCCTGGCCTTCCCGGCGAGACCGAGCCCAGCTCGACGCGCCTCGAACCTGCGCTCCCCGTGCTGGTCCCCGGCTGTGGCGTCGGGTTCGACACCGGGGCGCCCGAGACCGAGGAGCCGGGCGGACCGCTGTTTTCGGTCGAGTCGACGCGGGACGGCTGGTGGCTGGGCTTTGGACGTCCCGGCCCCGATCTTCGCCACGTCCGCCCCGGTCATCGGGTGTGGCTGACGCGCGACCCTCGCTTGGTCAGCGACACCGATCGCCTGCTCGCGGCTGG
>JBEIFN010000082.1:0-8223 GCA_040382435.1 Alphaproteobacteria bacterium | reverse complement strand
CTGCAGCCGTCGCCGGCGCGCCCGCCTTGGTCGTCGTCGATGCCGACCTCGCAACCGTCGCGACGCAAGCGCTGCGCGACGCAGCCCACGGGCACGCCCGCCTGATCGCGATCGACGCGGTCGACACCGCGACCGTCCGCGCGGCCGCGGTCGTGCTGCCCGGCGCGACGACGTTCGAGGACGTCGGCACCTTCGTCAACCTCGAAGCGCGCGCGCAACGCGGGTTCGAGGTCCTCAGCCCCGCGGGCGCCCGCCGGGGGGGATGGGCCTGGGTCGCAGCAGCGGCCGACGCGCTCGGGCGCGCCAACGACGTCCCGACGCGGCACGACGCCCTGGTCGACGTCCTCGCCGCCGCGCTGCCCGACCTCGCGCCCGTCGACGACGCGGCCGCTGGTGCCGACGCGACCCTGCACGGCGCGCACTTCCCACGCATGAGCCACCGCGCCTCGGGCCGCACAGCGATGACCGCGAACGTCAGCGTGCACGAGCCCAAGCCGCCCCAAGACCCTGACTCGCCCTATGTGTTCTCGATGGAGGGCGCGCCCGCGCGCAACCTGCAAGGCCAAAGCGCGTTCTTCTGGGCGCCGTCGTGGAACTCGGTCTCGGCGCTCAACAAGTACCAGTCGCGCATCGGTGGACCGCTCCGCAACGGCTACGACGGTGTGCGCCTCGTGACGCCCGAGGCCAGCCATGGCGCGGTTCCGACCCCGGCCGCCCCCGAAGGTGTCCTCGTGGCCGTTGCCGCGCCCAACGTCTACGCCTCGGACGACCGCGCCGTCCGCACCGCCGCGCTCCGAGCGCTGGTCCCGGACGCACACCTCGCGATGCACCCCAGCACGGCCACCACGTTCGGTCTGACCGACGGGGGCCGGGCGACCGTGCGCACCGCCAGCGGCGCCGTCACGCTGACGGTCGCGCTGCATGAGGCCGTCGCACCCGGGGTGGTCACCGTGCCGCATCGGTTCCCCGGTGTGGCGGCGCTCGCGCTGCCGGCCGCGGCGACGGTGGAGGTCGGATGAGCCAGGACGTCCTCAACGCGCTGCTCGCGGTCGGCACGGTCTTTCTGATCGCCAACACGATGTACGCGCTGCTGATTTGGGTCGAACGCCGCGGGTTGGCGCTCGTCCAAGATCGCCGCGGACCGAATCGCGTGGGTCCGCTGGGCCTCGGCATCGTGATCGTCGACACGATCAAGATCTTCACCAAAGAGGACTGGACCCCCCCGTTTGCCGACAAGTCGGTGTTCACCCTCGCGCCGCTCCTCGCGCTCGGCGTCCCGTTGATGGCGGTGGGCCTGATCCCGTTCTCAGACCTCATCCATGTCTGGCACACCGACGTCGGGCTGCTGATGTTCCTCGCCTTCTCGGCGGTGGGCGCCTACGCCGTCATCCTCGCGGGATGGGCGTCGAACAACAAGTACAGCCTGCTCGGCGGCCTGCGCGCGACCGCGCAGCTGATCAGCTACGAAGTCTTCATGGGCCTGAGCATGCTCGGCCCAGCGATGCTCGCCGACAGCTTTGACCTCGCCGAGATCGTCCGCTGGCAGGCCAGCCACGGCTGGAACGTGCTGTGGCAGGCGCCCAGCCTCGTACTGTTCTTCATCGCCGCGCTCGCCGAGACCCACCGGGCCCCGTTCGACCTGCCCGAGGCCGAGTCCGAGATCGTCGCCGGCTTTCACTCCGAGTATTCCGGCATCAAGTTCGGCATGTTCTTCCTCGCTGAGTACGTCGGCGTGTTCTTGATGAGCTGCATGATGACGACGCTGTGGCTCGGCGGCGCCGACGGCCCGTGGGTGCCCGGCGTGCACTGGTTCATGCTCAAGACGTTCTTGTTCATCGGCCTGTTCATCTTGATCCGCGCCGCGCTCCCGCGGCCGCGCCACGACCAGCTGCTCGCGTGGGGATGGAAGTACCTGTTCCCCGCAGCGCTGCTCAACCTGCTCGCGGTCGGCGCGGTCGTCATCGCGCTGTCTCAGGGAGGTGCCGCATGATCGGCAACACCGTCGAGGCGATGTGGACGGTGCTCAAGCACGCGCTCCGCAAGCCCGTCACCCAGAACTACCCGGAAGAAAAGCCCTTTCTGCCCCCGCGCTACCGAGGCCGCATCGTCCTGACGCGCGACCCCGACGGCGAGGAGCGCTGCGTCGCGTGCAACCTGTGCGCCGTGGCCTGCCCGGTCGGCTGCATCGCCCTGCAGGCCACCGAAACGGACGAGGGTCGTCGCTATCCCGAGTTCTTCCGCATCAACTTCTCGCGCTGCATCTTCTGCGGCCTGTGCGAAGAGGCGTGCCCGACCTACGCCATCCAGCTCACGCCCGACTTCGAGCTCGGCGAGTACAAGCGCGAGAACCTCGTCTACGAGAAGGAACATCTCCTGATCGATGGCCCCGGCAAGATGCACGACTACAACTTCTACCGCGTGGCAGGTGTTGACGTCGGCGTCAAACCCAAGGGTGGCGGCGGGCATGAGCACGCGCCGATCAACCCGCGCTCGCTGATCCCCTGAGGCCGGCCATGCAAGCATTGTTCTTCGCCACTGCCGCCATCACGATCGCCGCCGCCACGCTCGGCGTCTCGCGCAAGATCGCTGTACACGGGTTGCTGTGGATGCTCGTCGCCTTCCTCGGGATCGCGCACACGATGTGGCTGCTGGGCGCGACGTTCGCCGCCGCGCTGATGCTCTCGGTCTACGCCGGCGCCGTGGCGATGCTGTTCCTGTTCGTCGTCATCCTGTTCGACATCGGCACGATGGCGGCAAGCGCAGAGGCGCGGCAGCTGACGGCGGCCGCGTGGGCAGCCCCCCTCCTCGCGGGCGGTGCGCTCGCGGGCGTGTTGCTCGCAGCGCTCCCCGCCCCGCAGGGTTCCTCGATCCCCGTCGACGCCAAGATGACGGGGCTCGCGATGTACGGCCCCTACGCCGTCGCCGCGGAGCTCGCGTCGTTCCTGCTGCTCGCTGGTCTGGCGGGCGCGTTCCACATCGGCCGCCGCCGGACCCTGGCGGCGGAGGGGTCCCCATGACGAGCCTGCCTCCCGAATACGGCCTCGGCCTCGCGATGGCGCTGTTTGGCGTCGCGACCGCCGGGCTGCTCGCCCGACGCAGCGTGCTGATGATCGTGCTGTGCCTCGAGCTGATGCTCGCCGCCGCCGGCCTCGCGCTCGTCGCCGCCTCGGCCAAGCACGGAAACGCGCAGGGCACCGTCGGCTGGATCCTGCTGCTCGCGATGGCCGCGTCCGAGCTGAGCATCGGCCTCGTGTTGGTCCGTCGCCTGTATGAGGCGACCGGTACGCTCGACCTCGACGCGCTCGCCGACCGCGGAGGTGAGGCATGACCCTGCTCCCGTTCGTCGTCGCGCTGCCTTTGGCCACAGCCGCGTCCTTGCTGATCGGTGGGCGGTGGCTGGAGCGTGCCCTGACCGTGTTCCTCTCGGTCCTCTCCGCCTGGGTGACCGCGGCCATCGCGGCCCGCGAGATCTTGGCGTGGGGAGGACACGACGTCGTGCGCGCCGTCGCGTGGCGCTGGATCGACATCGGCGAGCTCTCGCCGGTGATCGCGTTCCAACTCGACGCGCTCTCCGCCTTGATGATGGGCGTGGTCGTCCTCGTCGGCGCCGCCGTTCTCACCTACGCGACGTGGTACCTGCGCGACGACGACGATCTGACCCGCTTCCACGGCCTGTTTCACCTGTTCGCCGGCGCGATGCTCACGCTGTGCCTCGCCGACGACCTCGGCGTGCTGTTCGCTGGCTGGGAAGGCGTCGGCGTCGCGAGCTTCCTGCTCATCGGCTTTTGGTGGCAGACCCCCGACAACGTGCGCGCCGGCCGCAAAGCGTTCGTCGTCACCCGCATCGGCGACGTGGCGATGGCGCTCGCCCTGTTCGGCGCATGGACTGAGGCAGGGACGTTGCGCATCGAGGCGGTCCTCGACGCCGCCGCGCAGGGTCCGGTGGACGTCTGGGCGGGCATCGCCGTCCTGCTCTGGATCGGCGCGCTGGGAAAGAGCGGCCAGCTCCCCTTCCAAGTCTGGCTTCCCGACGCCATGGCGGGCCCCACCCCCGTCTCGGCGATGCTGCACGCCGCCACCATGGTCGTGGCAGGCGTCTACTTGCTCGCACGCATGAGCCCGCTGCTCGCCGTCGATCCGATGCTCGGGCAGCTCGTGATGGCCGGTGGCGCCGTCACCTTGGTCTTCGCCGGCCTCGCCGCGCTCGGACAGACCGACCTCAAGCGCGTGTTGGCTTGGTCGACCGTCAGCCAGATCGGGTACATGTTCGTCGGCCTCGGCGCCGGTGCACCGGCCGCAGCGATGTTTCACTTCACCACGCACGCCTTCTTCAAGGCGCTGCTGTTCTTGACCGCCGGCCTCGTGATCGAGTCCCTCCACCACGAGCAGGACATCCGAAAGATGGGCGGTCTGCGCGGCCAGTTGCCGTTCGCCCACCTGATGTTCCTCGTCGGCGGCGCGAGCTTGGCGGCGCTGCCGCCGTTCTCGGGCTTCTTCAGCAAGGACGGCATCCTCGAGCACGCGCTGCACGCGCCCGGCCTCGGCCCCGTGGCCGCCGCTGCCGGCGTGCTCGGCTCCGCGTTGACCGCCGCCTACGTCGTCCGGACGTACCAGGCCGTCTTCGGCGGTGCCCCCCACGCCGACCACCCGGCCCATGACGCGTCGGGCCTGATGGCTCGCGTCCCGGTCGCCGGTCTCGCGGTTCTGGCGATCGCGGCCGGCGCACTGCCCGTGCCGGGATGGCTCGGCGTCGCGAGTGAGGGCGGCATGTTGCACGCGCTCACCACCCCGATCGCGGCGGTATCCGTGGTCGCGGCCCTGATCGGCGGCGGCTGGGCCTGGCGCGCAACCGCGGCCGGCGTCGGCTCCGAGCGTCCCTTCCTCGCTTCGGGCCTCGGTTTTGACGCCCTGTACGACACCGTCCTCGCGCGACCGTTCCTCGGCCTGGTCGGTACCGACCGCCAAGACCCGCTCGCGTCCCTCGACCGCGGCCTCGGACTCGGCATCGACGCCCTCGCCGGCGTCAACCAGCGCACCCAGGACGGGCGCGTCCGTCGCACCCTGTTTGTCGCCGTCGCCGCCGCGGTCGCCCTGATCGCGTGGTGGGAGGTCCAATGACGCTCATGATCCTCGGCGCTTGGGCCGCTAGCTTTGCCGCCGTGGCGTTTGCCAGCCAACGAGGCGCGGCGATGACCCGGGCGAGCGCGGTGCTGCTACCTTGGGCGACGATGCCGATCGTGATGGCCGCACCTGCGGGCGCGACGCACCTCGCGTGGTTGACGCGCTCGGACCTCACGCTCACGCTCACCCTCGACGGACCTGGTCGCGTCATGGCGCTGCTCGCAGCGTTCGTGACCAGCCTCGCCGCGTTGCTCACGCCCGCCGAGACACCGCGCGACGCCGGGCGGTTCCTCGCCCTCATGTTGGGAGGCTTTGCCGCCACCGGCACCTTCCTCGCCGGGGATCTACTCACGTTCTTCGGCTTCTACGAGCTGATGCTCGCTCCGATGTTCATCCTCGTCTCTGGCTATGGCCAGGGCCCGGGGCGCGGACGGGCAGCGGCGCGGATGTTCGTCGCCACGCAGCTCGGCGGGCTGCTGTTTCTGCTCGGCGCGATCGGCATCGCTGCGCGCGCGCAGGCGGCGGTCGGCGCGCTCACCTTCGACGTCGCCCGACTCGCCGGCCACGTGCAGGCCGACGCCACGACCACCACACTGCTCGCGCTGATGGTCGCCGGTCTGCTGGTCAAGGCGCCCGTGGTGCCGCTGCATGGCTGGCTCCCGGACGCGTACGGCGCGTCCCCCACGGGAGCTGTCGCACAGTTCTCCGGCCTGCTCTCGAAGACGGCGCTCGTGGCGTTGGTGCGCTTGGTCGCGCCGCTCGAGCCGTCGACCTTCCAGAGCCTCGCCCCTGTGGTGACGAGCGTGGCCGCGGCGGGTGGGTTGTACGCAGGCCTGCTCGCGTTCTCGCAGACACAGCCCCGCGCGCTCGCGGCGTGGGTGTCCGTGAGCCACCTTGCCGTGGTCGTCCTCGGCCTCTTCGCGGGAAGTCCGGTGGCGACGTCCGGAGCGCTGCTGTTGATGCTCGCGCACGGCGTGTCCTCGCCCGGGCTGTTCGCTCTGGCCGAGGCGATCGAGGCTCGCGGGACGACGGGGCTCGGTGCGAGCGCACCGCGGCTCGCAGGCTTCGGGCTCGTGGTGCTGTTCGCCGCTGCCGGCGTCCCCGGTCTTGCGAACTTCGCCGGAGAGTTCGCGGTGCTCGCAGGCACCTGGGCCTCGTTCCCCCTCGCGGTCACCGTGGCGCAGGCCACGGTCGTCGTCGCGACGTTGTACGCCACGTCGCTGTTCGCGTTGGCCTGCGCGGGCCCCGCGCGGGACGGTGTCAGCGACCTCGACGGCCGTGAACTCGGCGCATTCGCGCTCGTCACCGTCGTCCTGTTGACGCTCGGCCTCGCGCCCTCGCTGGCCACCGACGCGCTCACGCCCGTCGCCGCCCCCGCCCCGATCGGAGATGCGCCATGACCGAGGCTTGGATTCGCCTCCTCCCCGTCCTCGTCCTCGCGGGCGGTGCGCTGTTCGCCATGGGCGCATCCGCGGTGCGACGCGGGAGCGGGGGAGCGACCGCGCTCGCGCTGTGGACCCCCGCTGCGGCCTTGCTCGCGATGGTGGCCGCGTTCAACGCCGGGGACGGTGAGGCCGTCGGCGGGTTTGTTCTCGACGCCGGCGCGCGCGCAGGGGCCTTGCTCGGCGTCCTCGCCACGCTCGCAGCTGCCTGGATGGGCCCGCCTGCAGGAACCGACCCGGGCGATGAAGACGAGCACGCGATCCTCGTCTTGATCGCCGGTTTGGGCGCCGTCGCGTCGGCGATGGCCGCCGACCTGCTCGTCCTGTTCACCGCGCTCGAAACGGCCGCGCTCGCCGTCTACGGTCTGTTGGCCTTCCGACGCACCGACCGCCCGGGCCTCGAGGCGGCGGTGAAGTACCTGATCCTCGGCGGCGTCGCAGCCGGGCTGCTGCTCATGGGGATCGCGCTCATCCTGTTCGCGCACGGTTCCGCCACGCCCGCCGTCGTCACGAGCGCGCTTCGGTCGCTCCAGACCGACCTCGGTGGCCTGGGCGCGCTCCTTCTCCTGCTTGCCGCCGCCCTCAAGCTCGCCGTCGCGCCCCTACACCTGTGGAGCGCCGAGGTCGTGGGTGGCGCGCCGCCGTCTGGCGGACAACTGGTGGGGACGGCGACCAAGATCGGCATGTTCGTCGCTGTCAGTCGGTGGATCGACGCACTACCCGCGGGCATCGCCACCGCGGTGGCCATCGTGGCTGCCGCCTCGATGATCCTCGGCGCCCTGCTGACGCTGCGCCAGCGCGACCTCAAGCACCTCCTCGGCGCCAGCGCCGTCGCGCAGAGCGGATTCGCCCTCGCCGCGGCCGCGCACAGCGACGGTGATGTGGCGTTGCTCAGCTACGTTGTGGGCTACATGCCAGCGCTCTCGCTGGTCTTCCTCGCGATCGCCGGCGCGTCGAGGGGTGCCAAGACCCTGCAGCTCGACGGCCTCGCGCAGCGCGACCCCGCGCACGCTCTCGCCCTCACGGTCGGCCTACTCGGCGTGTCAGGCTTGCCGTTCACGAGCGGGTTCCTCGGAAAGCTCTCCGTGCTCTCGGTTCTGATCGGCGCCAGCGACTACGCGCTCGCCGGGATCGTCATCGCCGCGAGCGTGGTGAGCGCGTGGGCCTACCTGATGCCGCTGGCTGCGGTCTGGCGCGCAGATGCCGCCCGAACCCCCGGGCCGCGCGCGGCCGCGTACCCCGCGCTGCTCGGTGCAGCCTTCGTCATCGGTCTGGGCGTGTGGCCCGGACCGCTGTTCGCTTGGCTCGGCATCGGCTGAACCGTCCCCTGGAGGCCGTACGGGGGATCGTGGACACGCCATAGCGGTCGCAATACGCCGCCTACGCCGCGGGGCCATCATGCGCCTAGCCCATGCTTCTCCTCCTCCCCTGCTCCCACTGACGCTCGCTGCACTCGGCGTCGTCTACGGGGACATCGGCACAAGCCCGCTCTACGCCTTTCGCGAGGCGCTGCATCACGCGTCGATCATCGACAGCGTCACGATCCTCGGCATCTTAAGCCTGATCTTTTGGGCATTGATCCTGACGGTCACCGTCAAATACCTGATGTTCGTACTGCAGGCCGACAACCAAGGCGAAGGCGGCATCCTCGCCCTCTCCG
>JBEIFN010000081.1:0-8245 GCA_040382435.1 Alphaproteobacteria bacterium | reverse complement strand
GTCGTCGAACGCGTACACGGCGAGTCGGGAGGCGTCGACGTGGTCGAGGTAGCGTTCGAGCTGCTCCGCGTAGCGTCCGGGGGCCACGGCGTTGGGATGGCCGCGCTGGTCGGCGCCACCGGGACATGGCCGGTGTGGGTCCGTGTCGGTGTCGGCTTGGTCAGCTACTCTTGCTTCGCGTTTTGCACGGGCGCGCTGTCCACCGCGACGCTCGCCGGACGGTGGCCGATGCGGGGCCACAGGTCGCACAACCGGGCTTGATCCTCGGCGTAGGCCTCGGTCAGCCGGGCGCGAAGCTCGCCCGAGAGGGGTAGGAACGTCGCTTGGGTCGGTGGGCCGGCCGACTTGGGCAAGAACCACGACCGAACGCCTAGTCGCTTGAGACCGTGCACGACCGGGGCGAAATCGTGGCGGTAGAGCCAGGCCGCGACGGCGCGACCCGCCACGTACAGGCCGTGCGCCCGCGGGACCTCCGAGGCGTTGTGCGCGCGTTGGACATCGCCGAGGGCGTCGACGCGGCGGAGCCCGAGGTGCGCTTGGACGAGTGCGAGCGTCTCGACCGGTTCGCCGACGAGGTCGTCGAACGCGTACACGGCGAGTCGGGAGGCGTCGACGTGGTCGAGGTAGCGTTCGAGCTGCTCCGCGTAGCGTCCGCGGGCCACGGCGTTGGGATGGTCGAGGGCGAACGACTCGGGACTTCCCGCGTAACCGAGCTCCTTGACCGCGAACTTGTAGTGGCTGTGAAAGCGAGCGACCGGGTCTCGGACGACCGCGAACAGCTTCGCCTCGGGAAGCGTCTGCGCGATGCGGGCGGGCGCGGCGGGATCGAACAGGTAGTTTGGCGAGATCTCACCAGCGACCTTGCCCGCAGCGTGCGAGAAATGCTCGGCGTACCAAGGCACCCCGCGGTGCCAGTGCTGGTCGAAGAACATCACCTCTTTGCGGTGACGCGGAAGGGCGACGTCGGGGTGGTGCGAGAGCGCCTCGTGCACCGACGTGGTTCCCGCTTTGAGGGCGCCGATGCCGACGAAGCTGGGCAGCGTGATCATCGGCCGAACCCGAAGCGCGCGAGCGATGGTGCGAGGGCGCGCTCCAAGCGGAGGACGTCGTCGCCGGAGAGACGCTGGCGCCAACGCTGGTCGTCGGACGTCATCGGCGTGGCGGCGACGCGGCGGTCGAAGACGAGGCTGGGCGTGAGCTCGGCGAACGCGAGGATGTCTGCGAGGGTCTCGGCGGGGCGTGCGACCAAGGCGTCGTAGCGGACGGTGAAGACGTGGCCGCTCGGGGCGGCGGCGATCGCCGTCCGCAGCGCGTCCATCAAGACCTCCCAGTAGAGCCCGGCCAACGCCAGCTCATGGTAGCCGCTCTCGCGGTACCGGGCGCGTTGGTCCTCGGAGAGTGGACCCCAGCCCCAGCCGGCCTCGCCACTCCACCAGTCGACTTGGGTCAGGCTGGCGGCCACCGCGCGGCCGTCGCGCTCGACGTGGACGAAGCGCGCGTCGGGGAACGCGGCCATGAGGTAGGCGATCCGTGCAAATCCGGTGTGCTTCATCAGAAAGCGCGGCGCGCCTTGCGCCCGCAGGTGACCCTCCACCAGCGCCCGGAGCCTTTCGCGATCGTGCGGCGAGCAGTCTTCGGCCGTCAGCTCGCGCGGTGCGGTGAAGCGGCCGTCGGTGGCGCGGCGTAGCGCTCGGTAGTGCTCCGTCGCTTGGGGGACCCAGGGCCCTTGCGCGTGTGGCAGCCAGTCTTCGAAGCCGGGCAGCTTGTGCACCCGGTGCATCGCGGCCCATGCCGGACCGCCCGGGAGCCGGTTGGTGTAGTGGCTCATCCAGGCGACATCGGGGTGGTAGCCGAGGAGCTGGAGCAGCAGCGAACTGCCACAGCGACCCGTGCCGATCAGGAACAGCGGCCGATCGATCGAGGTCACGGCACAGCCTGCGGGAGCGCGCGGTCGGCCAGTCGATGGATGGCCGCCTCGAATCCGGGGATGGCAGGCTCATGGGGGGCTTCGTCGCCCCACCAGAGGCGTACCTGGCCCACGGGGCGACCGTCGGTGCGGCGGATGTCGAGGCGGACGGGCTCGGCGTCGGGCGGGCGCACCGCGACCCAGACGCAGGTGCGCGACGCGACGCCTTCGAGGTCGATCTCGACGCGGTCGCAGCCGGCGACCTGCGCGAGGCGCGCGATCGCATCGACCAGCCCTTGCGCGCCGCGCTCGCCGTCGAGCCGACCGATCAACGCTGACGTGGTCGCCCGGATGCTCAGGTTCCGGGCGCGCGCGACGGCCGCCGCGCTCGGCGCGCCCTCGGCTCGCTCGAGCAGCCCGGTCCGTTGGAACATCAGCGCGGCGACGGCGAGCGCGAGGACGAACAGGACGGCGCTCTCGCGGTCGCGGTTGAAGTGCACACCGAGGCCGAGGAGCGCCCACGAGGCCGCGACGGCGTACAGGACGAGGACAGCACCGCGGTGGCTGTGCCCGCGATCGAGCAGGCGATGGTGGATGTGCTTCCGGTCGCCGATGAACAGCGACTGTCCGCTCCAGGCGCGTCGGCCGATCGCGAGCATCGTATCGAGGATCGGAAGGCCCAACGCCAGCACCGGGGTGGCGAGCGCGACGGCGACGCGGCCCTTGCTCGCGGTCGCGAGGCTCACGACGGCGAGGATGAAGCCGAGAAACATGCTCCCGGAATCGCCCATGAAGATGCGCGCGGGGTGAAAGTTCCACACCAAGAAGCCGACCAACGACCCGGCGAGGCAGCAGGCGATCAACGCCAAGACCAAGTTGCCCTTCACCAACGCCAGGACGAGCATCGGGAGGAGGCCGAACAGGGCCATCCCGGCTGCGAGTCCGTCGAGTCCGTCGATCAGGTTGACCGCGTTGGTGACGCCGACGATCCACAGCACCGTGATCGGCCAAGCCAGCCACCCGAGGTGGAGCATCGGCAAGAAGGGAAGGTCAACCCTTTGGATTCGCAGACCAAGCCACGCGACGGCGATCGCTGCGCCGACCTGCACCACGAGCTTGAGTCGCGGGCTGGCTTGGCGCAGGTCGTCGTAGAGTCCGAGCGCGGCGATCGCCAAGCCGCCGCCAACGACGGCGGTCGCGAGGCCGGGGTCGTCGAGGACAGCCGCGCCGACCCGCGTCTCGTACAGGGACAGCCCGACCAGCGGGGCGTAGAACGCCGCCACGATCGCGACGCCGCCGAGACGCGGGATCGAGCCGGCGTGGACCTTTCGGTGGCTGGTGGCACCGTCGAAGGTCTGGCGGGACCGCGCCCAGCGCAGCACGCCGGGCGTCAGCGTCGCGCAGACGACGAACGCGATGAGGAAGCTGACGAAATAGGTCGTCATGGCGGTGCGGTATCCGGGCCTAGCCTGACGACCACGATGCCGCGCCCGGCGCTCAGGGTCAAGCGCCGACGGCGATCACGGCGTTGTAGTGGGTGCAGCGGGCGCGCCTGGCGGGGGCGCTGCAGGGGTGGGGCTTCCGTCGACGGGCCTGCCCTGGGCTGCATCGGCGGGCTTCTCGCCGCGCTTGTCGCGCATCGCTTGTTGACGCGCGGCGAGGTCGCGCAGGTGGGCGGCGTCGGGCGTGGCCCGGCGGAGGCCGGCCGGACCGATCGCCTGACGATCGCCCAGCGAGACCGCCTTGGGCTTGGTCTCGTCGCGGTCTGCACGCTCGCCCGCCGTCGCGCCGGGGCCGGCACGCTTGACGGTCGGGTCCCCCCCGAGCCACAGGAACGCGCCGCCGAGGACGGCGGCAGCGAGGGCGATCCACATCCAGCTTCGCATCAGGCCTCCTTCTTGGCGTGGCGGTCGTACCACTCCAGGTACTCGTCGATGGTGCCGTTGTATTCTAGCAACTTGCCCGGCTCGGGGTAGGCGAGGATGCGGTTGGCCACGCTCGCGAGCTCGCGGTCGTGCGTGACGAAGATCACCGTGCCCTCGTAGGCCTCGAACGCCTCGACCAGCGCCGAGATGCTCTCGAGGTCGAGGTGGTTGGTCGGCTCGTCCATCACGAGGACGTTGTACTCGAGCAGGCTCAGCTTGCACATGATCAGACGCGCCGCCTCACCGCCCGAGAGCGTCCCAGTCGGCTTCGCGCCGTCCTCGCCCGAGAACAGCATCCGCCCCAAGATCGCGCGTACGTCTTGGTGGTTGGCCTCGGGGCGTTGGGCGTGGAGCCACTCGAAGACCGTGCTGCCCGGTGCGATCTCCTCGCGGTGGTCCTCGGAGAAGTAGCCGACGCGGACGTTGTGGCCCCACCGGAAGTCGCCTTGGGCTTGGGGGAGTTGGCCGAGGAGCGTCTTGCACAGCGTGGTCTTTCCCATGCCGCTGCGACCGAGGAGCGCGACCTTGTCGCCGCGCATCAGGCGCACGTTGAGGCCTTCGAAGATCACATGCTCGCCGTAGGCGGCCGACAGGCTCGAGACCTCGAGGACGTCGCGCCCCGACGGCTCTCCCTGCGGGAACCGGATGAACGGACGGACGATGTTCGAACGCTTGACCTCGTCGGGCTTGAGTTTTTCGATCTGACGCTGCCGAGAGCGTGTCTGGCTCGCGCGCGTACCGGCGGCGAAGCGCGAGACGAAGTCTTGGAGCTGGGCGATCTTCTTCTCCTTGGCCTCGTTCTCCTTGTCGACGCGTCCGCGGACCTGCGCCTTCTGGCGGACCATGTCGTCGTAGTTGCCCGGGTACGTGATGATCGTGTTGTAGTCGATGTCGGCGATTCGATCGCAGACCTCGTTGAGGAAGCGCCGGTCGTGGCTGATGACGACGAGCACGCCCTGAAAGTCGATCAAGAACTCCTGCAACCAGCGGATCGAGTCGAGATCGAGGTGGTTGGTGGGTTCGTCGAGCAGGAGGCACTCGGGCTTGCCGAACAGGGCCTGCGCCAGCAAGACGCGCAGTTTGAGGCCGCCTTGCAGCTCGCGCATCGTGCGTTGATGGAGGGCTTGCTCGACGCCGACGCCTTCGAGCAGCTGCGCGGCCTCGGACTCGGCGGTGTAGCCGTCCTCCTCGGCGACGACGCACTCGAGGTCGCCCAGCGCGTCGTTGTCGGCGTCGGTGTACTCACCGCGCGCGTAGATCTCTTCCTTTTTCTGCATCGCGTCCCACAGGCGCGCGTTGCCCATTAGGACGACGTCGAGGACGCGGTGGTTGTCGAAGGCGTAGTGGTCCTGTCGCAACCACGAGGTGCGCGTCGGACGGTTGACCGTGCCGCGGTCGGTGTCCTCGGCGCCGATCAGGATCTTCATGAAGGTCGACTTGCCCGAACCGTTCGGGCCCGTCAGGCCGTACTTGTAGCCGGGCGAGAAGGTGACCTGGACGTTTTCGAACAGCGTGCGGCCGCCAAAGCCCTTGACGACGTCGGAAACCACCAACATGCGCGCCTCCCGCGGGCGGCGGCACTAACGGAGCGTGGGCGTCGCGGCGACCCGCGGGGGTGGGATGCGTCAGGCGGTGGCGGAGAGGGCGCGGAGGTCGTCAGCGATCTCGAGCAGGGCATCCCACTCCGGTGCTGGCGCCTCGATGTCGGCATCAGCTTCGTCGTGAGGCGCGGAGGTCGGCAGGATTGTCTCGGGTCGCGGCGCTCGGCGTGCGGGCCGCGTGGCAGGTGCGGCCAGTGCCTCGGGACCGAGCAGCCCGAGCGCGACGGCGACGACCAAGGGATGGGCTCCGAGACGCATGCGCTGCTCCCGTTGATGCCCTAGGCGCCGCGGGGCGTGGCGGGTAGGGGCCGTGCCATTCCTTGACATTCGGCGTGTCGACGGATCCGCCCGCGACAGGGGCGGCCGCTTGCCGCCACGGAACGCGGCATCGTGAACGATTTCCGAACGAAGTGCAGACATCCGGCGCGCAATGCGGTACGCTCGGAGTCGGTGCGGAGGCAAGGATGCGTGCTGGTTGGCTGATGGCGCTCGCAGGTGTGGCGGCGCTCACGGGGTGCAAGCGGACGTACGATTTCGTCGAGCCTGTCGAGGTCCCCACGGCGGGGGAGCCTCCCTCGCTTGAGACCCCCGTCAAGACCGACGTCATCACGCAGGTCACGACCCCCGAGGTCGACATCCTCTGGGTCATCGACAACTCGGGCTCGATGGCCGAGGAGCAGGCCAAGCTGTCGGGCAACTTCAGCGCCTTCATGGAGTTCTTCCTCGATTCGGGCCTCGACTGGCACATCGGGGTCGTCTCGACCGACTGCGACGGCGCCGAGAAGGGCAAGCTCCAAGGAGCGGGCGGGTACCGCTACCTCGACGTCGACTCGCCGAATCCGGTCGCGTTGTTCCAGCAGATGGCGACGCTCGGTACCAACGGCTCGTTCGACGAGCGTGGGCGGCGCGCTGCGTACTCGGCGCTCACCGACCCGCTGCTCAGCGGGTACAATGCAGGCTTCTACCGCGAAAACGCCAGCCTGCACGTCATCGTCATCTCGGACGAGAACGACTACTCGGCCCAAACGCCGTCTCGCAACGAGTTCATCAACTTCATGAACTCGATCAAGCCAGACCCTGAGACGGTCACCTTCTCGTCGATCGTGGGTCCGCAGAACGGCTGCGCCACGGCGGAGGCGGGCACGGAGTACTTGGCGGTCACCGCGGCTGTCGGCGGCATCACCGAGTCGATCTGCCTCGATGACTGGGCGCCCGTGCTCGAGCAGCTCGGCCTGCAAGCCGCGGGTCTCAAGCGCGAGTACTTCCTGAGCGACGTCCCTGTCGCCGGCACGATCGAGGTCGTCGTCGAGGACGGCGACTACGTCTACGAGGGCATCAACCTGACCGAGGGCGAAGACCCTGAGACGGACTGCGAGAGCCTCGCGTGCTTCCAGTACGAGTACGACGAGCGCCGCAACAGCATCGTCATGCTCGACTACGTGCCGAGCCCGCTCGCCAAGATCATCGTGACGTACGAGCTGCTCGAGGGCTTCCAGCCGGCCACCGAGACGCTCTGATTCGAGGTCGCTAGGGTCGCTGCGCCGTTCTGGCGCCGGCCGAATGGGTCGCCCGCTCCGGAGTCTACGGAGCGGGCGCGTTCGTTGTGGGGATCGCTGCGGAGGACGCATGGACCGTCGTCGATTTCTTCAAGGCGCAGCCTCGGTGGCCGCAGGCGTCGTCCTCGTGGGCTGCGATGCACGCACGGCGACCGACGAGGCTGAGACGGGCGACACCTCGGCAACGCCGCAGGAACCACCGCGCCGGTCGCGTCCCGGCGTGGCCTGGGACGGCGTGGCGACGTTTGACGCCGAGGCGTTTCCGTTCGGCGTGCAGGTCGGCGACCCGACGCAGGGTTCCGCCGTGTTCTGGACCGCGACCCGCCCGGACGCCTCGGTGACCGTGCACATCGCTTGGTGGGACGAGGGGGCGCAAGCTTGGGGTGCGGCGACCGAAGTGACCGCCGTCGCGGATGCTGCCGGCTACGTGCACGCCTTGGTCGAGGACTTGGCGTCCGATGCCGCGTTCGCGTTCCAGTTCGTCGACGCGACGGGAGCGGGCTCTTCGATCGGACACGCGCGGACGGCACCCGACGTGGGCGCCCAGGGTGTGGTCAGTCTGGGCTTTACCAGTTGCCTCGCGCAGCGTCACGAGGTGTTCCCGTCGCTTCAGGCCACGCAGGTCGAAGGCCCGCTCGACGCCTTCCTGTTCCTCGGCGACACGGGCTACTTCGACGACCTCGTCGGGATCGACGCCTACCGCGCCCTTTGGCAGCGTCAGCTCGTCGCGCCCGGCCTACAGGACGTCCTGCGCGCCCTCATCCTCTCCCTCCTGTCCGTCCTCCTCGGCCGCCGCCGCCAGCCCCAGGCATGGCTCTACGAACCCGCCTGGATCGAGGAATACGCCCTCCCCTTCCCGCAGGCGGAGTCCGCCCGCCCCATCCGCATCCGCTCGATCCACGACGGCACGCACCTCGTCTGCGAGCACCCGATTCTCTACGTCATCGGCCCCGGGCCCGGAAAAGGCATGCGCCCCATCGCCCGCGCCATTTCGACGGCGGGGGGCCTGCGCTTTGCGGATGTGACCGACGACCTGATGGTCGCCAGCAAGCCCGGCCTCTTTGTGGCCGGGGAGATGCTGGATTGGGAGGCGCCGACCGGCGGCTACCTCCTGCAGGCCTGCTTCGCCACCGGCCGGGCGGCGGGCGCGGCGGCGGCGGGGTTTGTGGGGTAAGCCCTCACGACCCCCCGGCGAAAGCCGCATCGCGCGACTTGCGGATGCTCGGCAGCACCGTGATCAGGATCAGCAACACGCAG
>JBEIFN010000080.1:0-8280 GCA_040382435.1 Alphaproteobacteria bacterium | reverse complement strand
CTCGATCCTGGCGTGCTGCTCGCCTCGTTGCGGGTGATCTCGCGCCGTCTGCGCGACCTCGCGGGGGACACAAGGTTCCGTCATCTCGCTTGGTTTCGCAACCACGGCGCGCTCGCCGGCGCGAGTCAGCCACATCCGCACGCCCAGATCGTCGCGTCCGCCCATCCCTCCGGGGCCGTCCTCGACGTCGCTGCGCGGGCCGCGTCGTGGCGGTCCCAGCACGGTCGACGGGTCTGGGACGACGTGGTCGCGTTCGAACGTGCCGACGGGCGTCGATGGTGGTCCGAGGAGGATGGCGTCGCCACCTTCGTCGCGTACGCGCCGCGCTTCTTCGGTGAGGTGTGGATCGGGCCGTCCGAGGCCGCGCCCGACTTCGCTGCGGTTGACGAGGCGGGCCTGGCCGCGGTCGCGCGCGCGACGGCCCGGGTCCTCGCCGCATGGGCGCGCACCTTCGGCCCCTGTGCGCACAACGTCGTTCTCCACGCGCCGCCGCGCGGAGATGCAGCCGGAAGCTGGCATCTCGTCCTCACGCCGCGCCGTGTTGCGCTCGGCGGCTATGAGCTGATGACGGGTGGGACGGTGCTCGGACTTGCGCCCGAGGTGCTGGCGTCGGATTGGTGCGCGTCGGGAACCGCCTCCGACGACGGTTGACGACGGCGAAACGCGCGCCCGTGTGATAGGGTGCGGGCTGCACGAGGTTTACGCATGCGCTCGGCTCCTCTCGTCCTCGCCCTGTTCGCACTCGCCTGCAATGTCGACTACGGCACCATCTGCCTCGACGACGGCGATAACGACGGCCTCTGCGGTGATGCTGACCTCTGCCCTGCGGATCCCGAGAACGACGCTGACGGCGACGGCCTGTGCGCGGGTAGGGATGTCTGTCCGCTCGGCGACGACGCGCTCGATGCCGATGACGACCAACTTGCGGACGCCTGCGACGTCTGTCCTTCGGACGCGCTGAACGACGAGGACGCCGATGCCGTCTGCGACAGCGACGACCGTTGCCCCAACGACCCGTCGGCCACCTGCACGCGCGCGGTGACGGTCGGTCTCGGCGTCGACTACTACTTCGAAGAGTCGCGCTGGGAGCTCGTGCTCAAGGACGGCACCATCGTCGATCAGGGCGGATTTGACGGCCCCGGCATCGGCTGGGTGCGTACCTACGACATCCCGGTCGAGGCCGACAAGCTCTGCGTCCGCACCTACGACACCTACGGCGACGGCGGTGTCCGCGGCAAGGTGTGGGACGATGTCTTCGGCGAGGAGCGCGTCAGCTTCGAGGCAGCGGACTGGACGACAGAGGGCGAGTGGTGCTTCCGCTTCGACGGCGGCCGTCCGACCGATCTGGAGCGTCCTTGGGAGGCGAGCGAGTTCACCGAAGGGCTCTCGGAGTGCTGGGTGCAACTCGAGCTCAACGTCCTGACGTGGGGCAACGAGATCGGCTGGACGCTCGCCGATCCGCGGCGGCGGATCATGGCGTCGCAGTCTCCCGGCGTCTACGCCAACGACACCGTCTACACGAACTACGTGCTCCTCGGCGAGGGCTCGTGGATCTACGTGATGCAAGACAGCTTCGGCGATGGATGGCACGGCGGCAGCATCACGATTCGTAGCACCCCCGGCGGAGAGGCCATCGGTTATGGCGCGCTTCCGTCCGGGCGTGAGGGCTACGTGCCGTTCACGCTCGACTGTCCGCCGGAGGGCACGGGCTTCCCGCCCCCCTGACGTCGGGTTGGAACTTGAGGGGAGGGGCGATGGAGGCGCGCAAGGTCCACGTCGTGTCGCTCGGCTGTCCGAAGGCCCGGGTCGACACCGAGGTGATGGTCGGTCTGATGAACGCCGAGGGCTACGCGCTCACCGGTGATGCGGACGATGCCGACGCGCTCGTCGTCAACACTTGCTCCTTCCTCGAATCCGCCACACAGGAGTCGGTCGACACGATCCTCGAGATGGCCAAGATCAAGGCGGCCAAGGAGGGTCGACGCCTGATCGTGACGGGCTGCTTGCCGAGCCGGTACGGCGCCGACTTGGTCAAGGAGCTCCCCGAGGTCGATGCGTTCCTTGGGACGTCGGACATCCATCGGATCGCCGATGCGGTGACAGGGCGTCTCCCCGATCGGGCCTACATCCGGCAGGGCCTCTCGCACCTGTACGACGGGATCGACGATCAACGCGTCACAACGACCCGCGGCGCCTCCGCGTTCCTCAAGATCGCCGAGGGATGCAACCGCACCTGCACCTTCTGCATCATCCCGCAGATCCGCGGCAAACAGCGGAGTCGCCCCATCCCCGTCGTCGTCGAGGAGGCCAAGCGCCTCGCAGCGGCCGGCATCCGCGAGATCATCCTCGTGGCGCAGGATCTCACGAGCTACGGCACCGATCTCGGCGACAAACGCAGCTTGGTCCTGCTCCTTCAGGCGCTTGAGCAGGTCGAAGGGGTGGCGTGGATCCGGCTGATGTACGCGTACCCGTGGAACTTCACCGACGAACTATTGGCGTTGATCGCATCGAGCAGCAAGATCGTTCGCTACATCGACATGCCGTTGCAACACATCGCCGACCGTGTGCTCACCGACATGCGGCGTTCCGTCGCGCGGGATGCGCAGCGGCGCCTGCTCGGTCGCCTGCGTGAAATCGACGGCATGGTGCTCCGTACCACGCTGATCACCGGCTTCCCGGGCGAGACGGATGCGGAGTTCGACGAGCTTCACGATTGGATCCGCGAGGTCCAGTTCGACCGTCTGGGCGTGTTCGCCTACAGCCAAGAGGCGGGGACGCCCGCGGGCGACCGCAAGGATCAAGTGCCTCGCAAGGTGCGCGAACAACGGCGTGATCTGCTGCTGGCGACGCAACAGGAGATCCACCGGGACCGGATCGCGCGGTTGGTGGGCCAGACGTTCGATGTGCTGGTCGATGGGCCGAGCGCGGAACACGGTTGGGTGATGGAGGGGCGCTACTACGGCCAGGCACCGGAGATCGACGGTGTGGTGCTGCTCAGCGCGGATTCGGCCGATGCCCAGCTCGAGCCCGGCACGTTCGTCCGCGCGACGGTCACCGCGGTCGCCGACTACGACCTCGTCGCGAGCGTGTGACGGCGGTCATCGCCCCGAGAGGTCGATGACCTCGATGGGGACGGTGACCTCGCTGCCGTCGGCGCGCTTGAGGCCCACCTGAACGACATCGCCCGGCTCGTGGGGGTCGAGGGACTGGTAGAGGTCATCGTAGGTTTTGACGGCCTTTCCGTCGATCGCCACGATGACGTCGCCGAGACGCGCGCCGCGTCGGACCTGGGTCAGCCCTTGCAGTCCGGCGCGGGCCGCCGGCGCGTCGGGGGCGACCTCGAGGACGGCCAAGCCTTCGATGCCCTGACGGCGCGTCAGGTTGGGGTCGACGAGGCTGACGCCCAGCCCGATTTGACGGACGCGGCCAAGCGTGAGGATCTGGTCGACGGTGCGTTCGATGGTCGTCGATGGGACCGCGAAGCCAATGCCGGCCGAGCTGCCCGACTGGCTGAAGATCATCGTGTTCATCCCGATCAGGCGGCCTTGCGCGTCGAGCAGCGGCCCACCGGAGTTCCCTGGGTTGATGCTCGCGTCCGTCTGGATCATTCCCGGGATCGTGAGGTTGCCGTAGCCCACGACCTCCCGGCCCAGCGCCGAGATCACCCCAACGGTCAGCGTGTGATCGAGGCCGAAGGGATTGCCGATCGCCACCGTCTTTTGGCCGACCTCCAACGGCTCGGCCCCGGGGTGGCGCGCGATCGCGACCACGCCGCTCGGTGGGTTGGTGAGCTGCAGTACGGCGACGTCCTTTCGGGGGTCGCCGCCGACGAGCGTCGCCGCGAGTTCGGTACCGTCGAACAGGGTGACGGTGAGCGACCGGGCGCCGTCGACGACGTGGTAGTTGGTCACGACGTGGCCGGCGTTGTCCCAAAGGAATCCTGAACCGGTGCCGGCCGGGACTTCGAGCGCACGCATCCGGTAGCGGTCGAACGTGAGCTGGTTCTGGGTGACGAACACGGTGGCGGGCGCGGCGGCCTTGAACACGTCGATGCTGTTTTGTTCGTCTTGGAGCCGTGCCGACGCGGCGGGCGCTGGAACGGGCGACGTGTTCACCGCGGGCGTCGTGACGGCAGGCGGCGTCGCGCGCGAAGCTTCGGTCGCTGGGCTTGCCGTCGGCGCGGGGGCTTCGGGCTTCGTGGGCGTGCCCATGCAGCCGACGAGGATGAACCACCACATGGAGACTCCGGTCTCGCCACGGCCAGCACGAACGGACGGGCGGACGCGGGACCCTAGGCACGGTGCGCGCCCTCGACCAGCGTCGACGCGCGCAGGAACGTCGGCGTGGCTTCCGTCGAACGGCGGACGCCCGATGCGGCGTCCCGGCTGTTGCTGCGGCCGGTGGCCTGCAGGGGGCACCGCGTGGGAGGTGGCCATGGCCGTGCGCGCATGGGGGGCAACGCTCGTCGGCATCGACGCGCAGCCGATCGAAGTCGAAGTCGACCTGCTCACTCGGCTCCCCTCGGTGAGCATCGTCGGACTCGCCGCCGCCGCGGTCCGCGAAGCCGCCGAACGGGTGCGGTCGGCGATCGTCGCGAGCGAGCTGCAATTTCCGAGAAAGCGGATCGTGATCAACCTCGCGCCCGCCGACCAGCGCAAAGACGGTGCGGCGTTCGACCTCGCGATCGCGATGGGGATTCTCGCGGGAGACGGGCAGCTGCCGTCGGAGGACCTCGATCGGTACGTGTTCGTCGGAGAGCTCGCCCTCGGCGGTGAACTTCGACCCGTGCGCGGCGGCCTCGCGGCGGCCTTGCTCGCGCGGGACGTGGGCCGCGCGTTGGTGCTTCCCCGGGAGAGCGCCGCGGCGGCGTCGCGCGTCCCTGGGGTGGAGGTGTTCGCTGCCGACAGCCTCCTCGATGTGGTCGCGCACGTGCGAGGGGAACGCCCGCTGGCCGCACCGCAGGGGGGCGCCCAAGGTCGCCGCGCGCCGTCGCTCGACCTCCTTGACGTCCGTGGACAGCCGCGCGCACGACGGGCGCTCGAGATCGCGGCCGCCGGCGCGCACCATCTGTGGATGTCCGGCCCGCCCGGTTGCGGAAAGTCCATGCTCGCGCGTCGCCTTCCGGGCATCTTGCCCTCGATGCGCTTCGAGGAGGCGCTCGACGTGGCGCGCGTCCACGCCGCGGCCCGCTTGTTCGCCGAGGACGGCGACCTGCCTTGTGAGCGTCCGTTCCGCGCGCCGCACCACAGCGTGTCCCCGGCCGGGATGTTCGGCGACCGGTCGCTCCGCCCTGGAGAAGCGAGCCTCGCGCATCACGGCGTGCTGTTCCTCGACGAGGCGCCCGAGTTCGGTCGCGCCGTGCTCGAAGGCCTTCGCGCGCCGCTGGAGGACCGTTGGGTCACCCTCAGCCGGGCGGAGGGCAGCGTCCAGCATCCTGCCGCGTTGACGCTCGTGCTCGCGTCGAACCCGTGCCCGTGCGGCCTGCGAGGCACGTCGAGGGCGTGCCGGTGCAACGACGCGGAGGTGCGTCGTTACCTCTCCAAGCTCTCGGGGCCGATCCTGGACCGGGTGGACCTTCACGTGCCGTTGCAGGCCGTCCCTGCAGGCGCTTGGGTCGGCCCGGCCGACGGGGAGCCGTCCGAGGTGGTGCGCGCGCGCGTCGTCGCAGCCCGCGCGCGTCAGGCCGCCCGGGGACAGCCCGCGCCGAATGGTCAACTCGAGCGTGGCGAGATCGAGGCCGTGGCGGTCCTGGATGACGAGGGCGCGCAGATCCTCAGCGCCGCCGCGGAGCGACTCCATCTGTCGGGCCGCGGGACCACGCGCGTCCTCAAGGTCGCACGAACGCTCGCGGACCTCGGCGGCAGCGAGCGCGTTTCGCCGTCGCATCTGCTGGAGGCGCTCACGTGGAGAGCGCCGGAGTTCGCGCCCTGAGGGCGCGCACCATCGCCGGCGCTGCCGGCACCCACGGGCATCCGCCCACTTCTAGGAGTTGTTGTCATGCAGGTTTCGACAGAGGTTTCCCGTCATCGCGCCCTGGAGAGCACGGTCGAGGCGCTCGACAAGCGGTTCGGCAAGGGCGTGTTGATGAAGCTCGGTGAGCGTCAGGCGCACGAGGTCGAGACGACCCCCTCGGGGTCGTTGACCCTCGACGCCTTGCTGGGGACCGGTGGCTGGCCGAAGGGCCGGGTCGTCGAGATTTACGGCCCGGAGTCGAGCGGCAAGACCACGCTCGCGCTGCATGCGGTCGCGGAGGTGCAGGCGCGCGGTGGGACCGCCGCCTTCGTCGACGCGGAGCACGCGCTCGACACGGTCTACGCTGCGAAGCTCGGCGTCGATGTCGACGAGCTGCTCGTCAGCCAGCCGGACAGCGGGGAGCAGGCGTTGGAGGTGACGGAATCCCTCGTCCGCAGCGGCGCGGTCGATCTGGTGATCGTCGACTCCGTGGCGGCGCTCGTTCCGCAGGCCGAGCTGGAGGGCAACATGGGCGACCCGCACATGGGTCTGCAGGCGCGGCTGATGTCCCAAGCGCTGCGCAAGCTCACGGCGATCACGAGCAAGACCGGCTGTGTCGTTGTTTTCTTGAACCAGGTCCGGCAGAAGATCGGGGTGGTGTTCGGCAACGCGGAGGTCACGCCGGGGGGCAACGCGCTCAAGTTCTACGCGAGCGTCCGGCTCGAGATCCGGCGTGTCGGCGCGTTGAAGCACGGCGGTGACACCGTCGGGGCGCGGACCCGGCTCAAGGTCGTGAAGAACAAGCTCGCGCCGCCGTTCCGTCAGGCGGAGATCGACATCTTGTACGGTCGCGGCGTCTGCAAGGCGGGCGAGGCCCTGCAGGCCGCAGAAGCCGCAGGGCTGCTTGCGAAGTCCGGTGCGTGGCTCTCGTTCGCCGACGAAAAGCTCGGAAACGGCAAGGAGAACGCACGGGAGCGGTTGCTCGCGGAGCCGGCCCTGCTCGCTCGCCTCGTCGAGGCGGTTCGCGCGGCGCCCGTCGCGTTCGCCGTCGCAGAGCCTTCGGGGGAGGTGCACTGACGGCGAGGTTGTGAGGTGCGGGGCAGGGGGCTACGTCTGCGACGTGGCACCCCTGTCTATCAGCACCGATCCCCTCGACCGCCTCGCCGCGGCCCGCGACCTGTGGCCGAGCGGTACGCTCGCGTTGTGGCTCGGCGAGCCGTACGCGGTCCCCGACGAGGTGTGCTGGCCATCGACCGACGCCGAGGTCGTCGAGTCCTTGACGGGCCTACGGCGCTGGGTCGTCCAGGGGGCCGGGAGCGGCGTGTGCGGGGGCGCGGTCGGTCGGCCCGGCGATCGCGTCGTCGACACCAAGCGCTTTCACCGCATCGGCGAGGTCGACCCCGTCACTTGGACGATCGAGGTGGAAGCTGGGGTCAATGGCCAACACCTCGAAGACCACCTCGCGGCGCGCGGCTGGACGTTGGGGCACAGCCCCTCGAGCATCGGGTGTTCCACGGTCGGCGGCTGGGTCGCGGCGCGCAGCGCGGGGCAGTTCAGTAGCCGATACGGCGTGATCGAGGACATGGTGGTTGGGCTCGACGCGATCAGTCCCGCCGTTGGGGCGTTCGTGGTCGGTGTCGCCGGCCCGAGCTCGCCAGAGCAGCGCCTGCCCGCCTCGTGGCTGCCGATCTGGATCGGTTCAGAGGGCACCCTCGGCGTGATCGTTCGGGTTCGCTTGCGGGTCCGCCCGACGCCAGCGACGCGCTGGTTCCGTGGCTACCGGTTCTCGGATGTCCCGACGGCGTTGGAAGCGATGCGGACGTTGATGCAGGCGGAGCTGTGGCCGTCCGTCGTCCGCTTGTACGACCCGGTCGACACGCGCATTGGCGGTAAGACCAAGCCCAAGGGCGAGCATGCGCCTGCTTGGTGGAAGCGCTGGTTGGCGGCGGTCGATGCGCTGCCTGCCATTCATCGGCGCACGCTCGCGATGCCGTTGACGCTGCCCGGGTTCGTGCAAGGCTTGGTCGAATCGCTCGCGTCGGGCTGCTTGCTGATCGTCGGCTTCGAGGGGGACGCGGCGGTGGTCGGGCCTGCGTCGTTGGCTGGGCACGCCCTGGTCATGGCCGCGGGCGGCGACGATCTCGGCGAAGAGCCGGGTTGGCGTTGGTTTCACTCGCGTCACGCGGTGAGCTACAAGTTGATGCCGGTGTTCGAGCGGGGCGGCTTTGCCGACACCATGGAGGTCGCGGCGCCGTGGTCGCGGCTGGCGGCGGTGTACGAACGCGTGCGGTCTGCGGTGCGTGGCAAGGCGTTGGTGATGGCGCACCT
>JBEIFN010000079.1:0-8281 GCA_040382435.1 Alphaproteobacteria bacterium | reverse complement strand
GCTATCGAGTACGGCCTCATCGCCGCCCTCGTCGCCGTCGCGATCATCCTCGCCCTGACGACCCTCGGCCAGTCCCTCGAGGCCAACTTCAACGAGGTCTCCTCCGCGATGGACGCCGCCATCTGATGGCGCTCCGGGGCCTTCGGGCCCCTCTTTCCCACAAAAAGCACCGCCTATGCGGTGCTTTTTTGTTGCAGGCGCCCCCCACTCTGAGCGGCATGAGCTGAACGTCGCCGCGCGCGGAGAAGGATCGTCGCACCGAGGCTTTCACCGGCCCCCAGGGGTTGCACCGTGCGTCTCGCTGCGTGGAGTGCTACCGGCAGTTGTCGAAAATCTTGTCGCACCCTCCTCTCTCGGTCGACTGTTCGATGCTGTTCGAATAACCGGCGCCGCGGAGGGTGGTATGTGCACCATTCAGCGGTTCCTTCGTGAGCAGCGCGGTACGACTGCGATCGAGTACGGCCTGTACGCGGGCCTGTTCATCGCGGCTTGGATCGCCGCCTTGTCGCAGCTCGACGCCGGCTACGAGTCCACGTTCGGCGAGATCTCGACGGTGCTCGACCTGCCCTAGCGCCGGCCCGTCGCCGCGCAGGCCAAGCCCGCGCCGTGAGCGCGAAGCCATGGGTTCGCGTCGCGCACGCGGTCACGGGAGGCCGCGCACCGCACGGCATCCCCTCGATCGTCGGCCCGCTCCGCGTCCAGCAGGGCCTTTGCGGCGTCGAGGTCACACGCGCACCGCCCGGCCTCGCAGGCTTGGATGCAGCCGAACAGCAACCGTCGCGCGACAGGCTGATCTGCCGTGCGCCACGCCGCGATGGTGACGGCACCCCCCAAGGGATCGTCTCCGGCCGAGAGCGCCACCGAGGCGAGGGCGACCCACGCCCAGGCGTGCTCGGGAGCAGCTTGGGTCCACGCCTGCGCTTCCTCCCGCGCTTGCGCCGTTCGTCCCAACGCCAGCAGCGCGTCGATGTGCGTGGAGCTGAACGTAAAGACGTCCGGACGCAGCGCCGCAGCTTGCTCCATCGCGAGCAGCGCGGTCTCCGCGTCCCCCTCGCGGAGGAGCCACCAACCGAGCCGCGCCGACCAGTGCGCAGGCGCCTCGGCGAGCGCATCCAACCACCACAGGCCCACGGGGAGCCAACCCCAAGCTTCCTCCCAGACCGCGGGACTCGTCGGAACTTCATGCGGCCAACGCCGGAAGGCATCGGCCGCAGCCAGCGCCGCACCCGGTGGATCACCGCTTCGCGCACGGCGTTGCGCGGCGAGCCACCACAGGCGTAGGTCTTGCGGATCGAGCACGAGGGCGTGCGTGAGCCAAGCATCGAGCATCGTCGGTGCAGGGACCTCGGCCGAAGCCAAGGCCGCCACGCCGCGCGCCACCTTCGCGGAACCCGGCGCCGCTTCCGCCGCCCGTTCGAGCGCCGTGATCCGCTCGGTGCCCGTCCGCGTCTCCGCGCGGGCGAGCCAGACCAAGGCCGCGTCCTCCCCCCAAGGCGAGCGTGCGAGCACGATGTCAGCGACGGGTCCTTCCGGAGAGCGGATGGCGGCCGAGACCCCCGAGGCGCGGACCGCGAACAGCGTCGCGGCGAGCGCAAGGAGCAGCGCCACACCTCCCCACGCACGTGGCGTCTGGGCGGGCGCCTCGACGGTCCCAGCGCCGAGCACGGAGACCCCCAACGCCGCCAGCACAAACGCCACGGCCGGGATGTGAAGCGGGAAGTCGACGCCCGCCGCGACGAAGAGTCCAAGCAAGGCGAGCGGTGCTGGGTCGTCTCGACGCTCTCCGGCGACCCGCCGCAGCGACCGCAGGCCCGCGATCGCGCACGCCACCCCCCACAGGCCCGTCTCGGCGATCCATTCCAGACCATCGCTGTGGGCGTGCGAGAAGGTCAAAAACCCCGGCACGGTCCGCCACGGCGAATAGCCCGCACCGTAGCCGCCGAGGCCGACGCCGAACCACGGGAACGCACGAACCATGGACAGCGTGTCCTGCCATTGCGTCAAGCGCGGCGCGACCGACAACGCCCACCAACGCGGCGTGGTCGAAGCGACCGCGAGCGCAACGGCGACGGCCGCCGCTGCCCCGACACCTACGGCGGCCCAACGCCTCGCACGCGACTCCTGACGCAACGCGGCGACGAACCCCACCACGACCAACGCGACCGCGACACCCATCGAACGCGCGAGCAACGGAAACGTAAGAATCCCCACTAGGGTCGCGTCGACGGCCAAGCGCCACTTCCCGGACACGGTCTTGCGCGCGCGCCACACATACGGAAGCGCGGCGACCAACAGCGCGCCAGTGTGGTTGGGGTTGATCAGGGGCGGGAAAAAGACACGGTCAACGTCCCGGATCGGAACGAGACCCAACCACGATGTCCACCCCATTCCGGCGTGGAGGAGCGACAGCGACACCACAAGGGCCGCGCCTGCCGTGACGCCGCGTGCAAGCCGTTCTGGGCAGAGCCCCCGAAGGGCGCCGGCGAGCGCCACGCCCGCGACGCCGAACACCCCCACATCGACGAGCGCGGCGAGCGTGGCGTCCGATGCAACGGCGAGCCCTGCGTCCGCCCGATCTCCGAGGAACTTCGTCAAGCCCGGCGCGACCGCGACGGCGACACCCGCCGGCAACCCGACCAAGCCGGGCAAACCTGCGAGGACCAGCCATCCAACGCCGCGGACCCACGAACGCACCGCCACGTCGGGCGCGCCGCGCGGCAGCGCCAACATCGCGAAGGCCCAGCCCCAGGCGACGGCGGCCCGCTCCCACGGCGAGACCGCACCCGTCAGCAGCAGCGCGAGCGTGAGCGTCGCGAAGACAGCGAGGCGCTGCATCCGCCCCCTCCCTCCTCGGACATACCTCCGTCCGGGTTGGCGTGCGTCAACCGCCCGCGAACATCGTGATGTTGGTGGCCGCGTCCATCCCAAGCGCGAGCGCCTGGTCCCAGTCCGGGTGCCGGAGCAGGACGAAGCCATCGCTCACCAACGTCTGCTTCCAGTCGCGCCGGTGCTGGCCGGGACGCAGCAGCTCGTCGGCGACCAGCCACCGCCCTGCTCGTTGCTTGAACCCATCCAGTCCGTGGATCGCCGTGATCCGGCCCTCGCCCTTCGCGCGCTTGAACACGATGCCGACGTTGTACTTCCGCGTGGTCGGAGCCTCGAAGGACTTCCAGCAGATCGCGCGGGCCGTCTCGCGGTACAGATCGATGTCGCAGGTGTAGTTCATCTGGTCAACGAGATGCGCCCCACCGGGCCGGCACCCGATCTCACCGAAGACGACTTCGCCGTTGGCCTTGAGGTACCACTCCATGTGTGTGAACCCCGTGCCCATGCCCAGCGCCTTGAGCACCTGCCGTCCGAGCTGAATGCCACCACGGAGCTTGGGTTGGTGCAGATCCCGCATCGTGACGATCAACGGGCTGATCCAATGCTCCTGACGCGCGATCAACGGTCTCGGTAGGTACTGGGCCACGTTCTCGAACGCAGGCACCCCGTCGATCGAGACGGTGTCATAGGTGAACTCCTCGCCTTCCACGAACTCTTCGAGGCTCGCCTCGCGCACGTGCCGCGTCACCTTGAGCACACGCTCCAGGTCCTCCGGGCCATCGATCCGCCACGTGTCCGCGCTGCCAGCGCCCGCGATCGGCTTGAAGATCACAGGGTAGCCGATCTCACCGATCGCCTGGCGCACCTCGGCCTCGCCGCGGACGCGACGACTATGCGGGACGCGCAGTCCTGCGGCGCGCAGCCTCTCCTTCATCAGCTGCTTGTCGCGGAACCCGAGCACGGTGTCGTACGACATGCCGGCGACTCCGAGACGTTCCCGGAGCCGAGCAGCGAGAAGAACCAAAGGTTCCCAGAGCGCTTCAACCCGGTCAGGCCGACGTCCGCCGAGCCACGCCTCGACGCGGGCCGTCACGTCGGCCTCGTCCATGATCCGCGGCACTTGGAGGTAGCCCGTCAAGTGGCGCTTCACGTCGTCAGGCAAGGCGGCCTTCGGAGAATCGCCGACGCCCCAGACGCGGGCACCAACCTCGGCAAATCCACGGGTGAAGCGGCGCATCTCTGACGGGTAGGCGGGGGCGAGGAACAAGACGTCCATGGTGGCTCCGGCGACAGCGTGGCGATTTCTGTTCGAATGCCCCGGCGAGGCCGCAGGCGCCACGATGTGACGACATCCGTGCTAGCATCTCCGCCCATGGAGTCGCTCGTCATGCTGAACCGTTGGACGTTTGCCGGCGTCGCCGCCGTGACGCTGTTCGGGGGAGAGCCAGAGGCCGCGGCGCAGACGCCCGGCGGCCGCGTCCCTGAAATGATCCCTGTCGAAGCCCTCGACCTGATCGGCAAGCCCGCCCCAGGATTCGAGGCGCCGCTGCTCAACGGTGGGAGTTTTCGCCTCCAAGAGCACCGTGGAAGCGTCGTGATCCTCTCGTTCTGGGCGAGTTGGTGCGGCCCGTGCCGTGAGGAGTTGCCCGCCCTCGCCGCGCTCCAGAAGTCCCGCCCCGACCTCAAGATCTTCGCCGTGAACGTCGACCGAGAGAAGAGCAAGGCGCAGGCCTTCCTTGCACAGGTTCCCTTCGACCTACCGATCGTCTGGGACAACGAGGCCACGGCCTTGGGACAGTACGAAGTGTTGAGCATGCCGACGATGTTCCTGATCGACCGGACCCAAAACCTCGTCTGGCGCAAGACGGGCTTCGGACGGGACAAGGGACTCTCTGAGCTCGAAGCGCAGCTCCAAGGGGTGCGCTGATGGCCAAGAAGAACAAGGCGAAGGAAGCCGCTGCCTCCACAGCACCGCCCAAGCCTCCGCCGCAGGCCGACACCGGGCCCACCGTCGCGCCCCAAGCCGGTTCTACGACGCCTCCGGCTGCCGACCGCCCGTGGGCCCTCAAGCTCAACGCCGCGTTGATGCTGATCGCTGCGGGCATCAGCGTCTACATGACGCGGCACCACGAAACCCAACTGTACGGCGGCCCCGACTACCAGGGCGAGACGTTGGTTGGATGCGCGGAGGCCGCCGGCGTCAGCTGCGACGTCGTCAACACCTCGGCTTGGTCGGAGCTTTTCGGCGTTCCGCTGTTCACGTGGGGCCTCGGCTTTTACGTCGCCGCGGCGGCGATGTCGTGGCTCGCAGCCGAGCGGCACCGCGCGCTGCGGCCGATCCTCGTCGGACTCGGCCTCGCGGCGGTCGCCTACAGCGGGTTCCTGTACAAGATCAGCGTCGACGAGCTCAAGCACGTCTGCCTGTGGTGCATGCGCCTGTACGGCCTGAACGCAGCGCTGCTCGGGCTGTCGGTGGCGTCCGGCGTCGACCGCTCCCACCTGCGCGACGCGAACGGGTGGCGCGTCGCCGCGATCGCGCTCGGAACCTCGATGCTCATCGCCGTCGGTGGCCAGCAGGCGTACAGGGCCACCTTGCTCGGCGGAACCGGTGCGGACGGGTTGGTCGCCGCCAGCGACCTCCCCGAGATCAGCCTCGCGCGCGACCCCAAGGGCGACGCGCCGACGGTGACGATGACGCTGACGACCGAGGACGGCCGAGAGGCCAGCCTGTCGACCCAGCCCGACGACGCTTGGAAGGGAAACCCGAAGGCCAAGGTCACCGTCGTCGAGTTCGCCGACTTCGAATGCGGCTACTGCAAGCGCACCAGCTTCGAGCTGCGGCGCCTCTACGACGCCTACAAGGACGACGTCGCGTTCGTGTTCAAGCACTTCCCGATGGACCCGGCGTGCAACCCCGGCGTCACCAACCGCAAGCACGGCGCGGCTTGCGAGGCCGCAGGCGCGTCGGTCTGCGCCAAGAAGCAGGGTCGGTTCTGGGCGATGCACGACCTGTTGTTCAAGAACAACCATGCGCTCAAGCCCGAATCGTTGATCGCCTACGCCAAACTCGCAGGGGTCGACGAGGCGCCGTTCCTCGCCTGCATGCGCGACAAAGCGTGGGCGGCCGAAGTGCAGGCTGACGGCGAGGCCGGGAAGTCCGTCGACATCCATGGAACGCCGCGCATCTACATCAACGGCACGCTCTACCGCGCCGGAACGTCCGCCGAACAGCTCGCCGCCGCCATCGAAGCTGCGCTCGGACGCACGGGCACCGAGGCTTCCGAGAACGCCGCCAAGCTCCGCAACGACGGCAGCGAGGTCGCGGTCACGGCGCTTCCGGCCGGTCTCCCCGAGATGCAGCGCGTTGACGGGCCCGGCGGCAAGCCGTTCTGGATCGACACCTTCGAGGCGAGTCTCCGGGACGGGAAGGCCGCATCCGGCGTGCACGAGGTCCCCGGGTTCCGCATGAGCTGGCACGCGGCCGACGCGGCATGCAAGGCCGCGGGCAAGCGCATGTGCACCGAAGCCGAGTGGGTCACGGCGTGCCAGAACGCGCCAGCGGCCGACGACGACGGCGACCGCGCGTTCGCCGACGATCGCATCGAGGGGACGGCGTACCCCTACGGCGACTTCCACGAGCCCGGTCGCTGCTGGGAAGCTCACGAGAACCCCCTCGCAGGCACCGTCCCCACCGGACAACCCCCCGCTTGGCGGCCGTCGTACACAGGCCAGAACCCCGCCTGCGTCTCGAAGGCCGGCGTCTACGACCTGACCGGCAACGTCGAGGAGTGGGTCGGCGCCAGCGCGAGCGAGGCCGTTCTACTCGGCGGAGCGTTCGATACGCCCGACGACAAAGCCCGCTGCTACCGCCGAAACGACACATTCGGGAGCGGATACGCCAACCTGCGCACGGGCTTCCGGTGCTGTAAGGACGCCGCCCCCTGATGCGGTTCCATCGAACAACGGCCATTCGGTATCGGCCCGACGAGGTCGTCTCCGTCGCACCCGACGAGGCACCTCCCCTCGAGGCCGGGCTCACGCCCTCCGAGAAGCAGCGGCTGTTGCAGGCCGCCGAGGGACTGTACGCCACGGCAGTCTACCCGGGGATCTCGCTGTGCGTGATGCGGCGGGGCCAAATCCTCATCGACCGCGCTTGGGGACACGTTCGCGGCAATGGACCGGACGACCTCCCCGATGCGCCCAAGACCGCGCTGACCCCCCGATCGCCCGTATGCATCTTCTCGGCGTCAAAAGCCATTACTGGCATGCTCGTGCACCACTTCGACGACCAGGGACTTCTGCACGTCGACGACCGGATCATCGATCACATCCCGGAGTTCGGCCGACACGGCAAAGAGCGCGTCACCATCCGCCACCTGCTGACCCACCGCGCGGGGCTACCGAGCGTGCAGGCCCAATTCGGCCTCGAGATCCTCCACGACGAGGCCGCTGTGCTCGACGTCATCTGCGATCAGCGGCTCTCCACCGCGCCAGGACGACGCCTCGCCTACCATGCGATCACCGGCGGCTTCGTCCTCGGCGAGATCCTGCGCCGCGTCACCGGACAGACGATGCCCGAGCTGCTCGAGGAGGTCATCCGACGCCCGCTCGGCCTCGATGCGATGCGCTTTGGCTGGTACCCCGGCCGACTGCACGAGGTCGCGGAGAACGCGTTCACCGGCTACCCCATCCCAGCAGCGGTCCAATGGGCGGCCAAGCGGTCCTTCGGGGCGAAGTTCGAGGACGCGGCGACGATCGCGAACACGCCCGAGTGGCTCACGAGCGTCGTCCCCAGCGGCAACATCGTCAGTACCGCGCGCGACACCGCGCGCTTCTTCGAAATGCTCCGCCTCGAAGGCGAGATCGACGGCGTCCGCGTCTTCCAACCCCGCACCGTTCGCCGCGCGCTGATCGAGAGCGCCTACCTGGAACTGGACCTCGCGATCGGCGTGCCGATTCGGCAAGGGTCGGGGATGATGCTCGGACAATGGCCGTTCGGCATCTTCGGTCCCGATTCACCGCGCGCGTTCGGCCACCTTGGCTTCACCAACATCCTCACTTGGGCCGACCCCGACCGCGCGCTCTCGGTGGCGCTGCTCACGACCGGCAAGCCCTTGTTTTCGTCCCACATCCTCGCGCTGGGACGGTTCCTGTACGAGATGTCGCGGACCTGCCGGAAGGTCGGATGACGGCCCGCATCTTACTCGCGGACGACGACCCGCATCTGCGCGAGGTCGTGCGCTACGCCCTCGCGCGCGAGGGCTGGGAGGTCGAAGAGGCCGCCGACGGCGCACTCGCCGTTGCGTGTGTCCTCGCCGCTCCCCCCGATCTGGTGGTCCTCGACGTCCTGATGCCCGAGCTGGACGGGCTGGAGGCGTGCCGTCGCATCCGCGCGTCCAGCTCTGTCCCGATTCTGTTCCTCTCGAGCCGCGGTGAGGAACTCGACCGCATCCTC
>JBEIFN010000078.1:0-8537 GCA_040382435.1 Alphaproteobacteria bacterium | reverse complement strand
GCGCCCCTCGAACGCCAGGCCGAACTTTCCTCCGATCGCCGCGCCATCGCCGAGGTTGAGCAGCACGAGGATGTCACGCTGCGGGCGGAACGGCGGCACGGCGCGTCCCGCGAGCGCGGCAGGCAGCGCACGGCGGAGGTGTGGTCCGGCGCGCACCGCCCAGACACCCGCGCGACGCACCCAGGGCGCGTGCATCGGCGTCGCGCAGTCGCCCACAGCGAAGACGCCCGGGTGATTCAGGACCTGCATGCGGTCATCCACGCACAAGAAGCCCTGCGCGTCGCAGGGCAACCCCGTCCGGGCGAGCCATCCGTGGGCCTGGGCGCCGGTGACCCAGGCAACCGCGTCGGCGGGGAGCGTAGCGCCATCCTCCAGCACGACCCGCCCCGGCTCGACGCGCGCGGCCTCCCCCTGCACGAGCGCGATGCCGCGGACCGCAAACGCCGCGCGGACGCGCGCCTCGATGGCGGCAGAGACCCCCAACGGCCCGCGATGCACCAGCGTGACGCGCCCTGCCAGCTGCTCGCGGTGCAAGCGGGCGCGCCACGCCGCCGCCACCTCGATGCCGCCAGCGCCCCCGCCGACCACCACAAGGTCAACCGGTCGACCGAGGCGACGCCACACCGGTAGCAGGGCCTCGGTGCGCTCGACGAGGCGCTGGAGCGGACGCGACGGCAACACTACGGCCTGCGGATCCCACCGTTCCGAACCGCCGACCGTCGCCCCGACGTTGAACGAGACGACGTCCGCAGCCACGGAAGGTCGCCCTGCGAGGTGGACGGCGCGCAACGCAGGGTCGAAGCCCTCCACGGGGGCCTCGATCCAGCGAACGCCCGCCGCTCGCGCGAGCGGCAACGCGTCGATGATCAGCGACGACGCCGGCGCCTGTCCCGCCAGCACCGCGGGCGCCATCCCGGAGTAGGCGGCCTCGGCTTGATCCGCGACCCACACGACCTCGACGTCGGGCAGAGGCCGCATCGCGAGCGAAGCCACCACCTGAACGTGGGCGTGCCCCGCGCCTACGAGCAGCAGGCGTCGACGCGGCGCCGCGGGCCGCGAGCGAGGAACGGTGTGCATCGAGCCTCCGCCGCATGCGTAACGCTTGCACGATCGCCGCCTACGGACGAAGACCACGCTGGGCCGTGTTTTCGCACGGCGAGGAGGCGACGATGTGGGCGTGGATCTTCGCAGCTTGGGCACAGATCGCGCCGGAAGGGGTCACCAAAGTCGCCCCCTTCGTCGAGGTGACGCTCGGACGCGACCACGGCTGCGGCCGCGATCGCGACGGAACGGTCGCGTGCTGGGGCGACAACGAACGTGGACAGCTAGGCTCGCCCGGCGCCGCCACCAGCGAACCGCGCGCCATCCCAGACTTCGTCGATGTGATCGCGCTGAGCGCTGGCCAACGTCACACCTGCGGGCTGCGGCGCGACGGCAGCGTCTGGTGTTGGGGCGAGGCCGCGGCAGGGCAAGTTGGCGCCGTCGAGGACTTCGCGGCAGAGCCCGTCCGCATCGAGGGCCTGCGCCCCGCCCTTGAGGTCGCCGCCGGGGCGGACCACACCTGCGCTCGGCTCGACGACGGCAAGGTCGCGTGCTGGGGGGACGACCTGTTCGGCCAAATCGACGGTCGAACGGGCGGTACGCTCGCCAAGCCGACGCTGGTTCCGGGCGTGCAAGGGGCCATCGCGCTCGCGGCCGGCGACGCCCACACGTGCGCGGGCATCCGCGGCGAGGACGGGGTGGACCACGTGGTGTGCTGGGGACAGACGACCCACGGCGCGACGGGCTCGCCCCCGACCGCCGAGTCGGCGCGCCTCACGCCGCCCACCCTGGTCCCTGCACCATTCTCTCGCCTCCGCGGCCTCTCGGCCCGCAGCCTTCAGACCTGCGCGCTCGACGCCGACGGGGTCACCTGCTGGGGCGCGGCCCCCGTCGAGCCCGGCCGCGCGCTGCCCACCGTGCAGCCGCCCCGACGCGTCCTGCCCGCGACCGACCTCGTCGCGCTCTCGGTGGGGTACGGACACGCGTGCGCGCTCCGCGGAGGCGGAAGCGTCGCCTGCTGGGGCGACGATCGAAGCGGCCAGCTCGGCGTCGTCCCCGCGGCCTACGGCGACCCGCCGATCGCACGGCGCGCGTTCGGTGTGCGCGACGCGATCGGCATCGCGGCAGGTCACGGCCTCTCCTGCGCGCCGCGCGACGGCGCCATGGCGTGCTGGGGACGCCCCCGCGACGTCGAGCGCCAGATCGCCGCCGGCGCCAAGCCGCCGATCCTCGAAGCGCCGAAGAAGCCGCTCCGTCGGGCGCTCCCACCGGGCACCGAGTACCTCGCCACCCTCGACGAGATCCTGACGCCCGAAGGAAGCCGCTTGCGCGTCGTCGTGCAGACGGCTGACGACCAGCCGTGCGCGAACAGCAAGCTCGAGGTCACGCCGACGGTGAAGGGCCGCCTCGTCCGCCTGGAGATCGGCGCCGTCTTCCTGCCGGGCGGCGACTGCTTGGCGAGCCCCGGTCCCGCCAGCCTCGTCTACGATCTACCGGTCGACGCCAAGGGCCTGTATGACTTGGCGCTGCGCAACAAGAAGCGCGAAGACTGGTTCCAACTTCAGGTGCGCGACGATCGCGTCGAGATCCTGCCCCACCTCGTGACCTTCGTGCAGTGGACCGGCCCGACGGCCGCCTGGCGGGTGCGTCCCGGGAGCATGGCGATCACCTGCATCGACCGCCTCCATGAGCCGATGTGCGTGCGACGTGCGGCTGCGGGCCTTCCGACCTGCCGCGACGTCCTCGGAGACACCCGGATCGCCGAGGCCCCCGCGATGACCGAGCGCACGCTGACGTCCGCGTGGTTCGCCGCCGATCCCGACGCCGTCCGGATCTCGCCCGACGAGGGACTCTCTGCGTACAAGCCGCTGTTCACCTCGACATGGGCCGACGGTTCCGGCTGCCTCGACCTGACGGTTCACGCCTGGAACGGCGAGGTGTGGCGCAACGACGGCGAAGGAAAATGAACGCAGCCGTGTAAGGCCGCGGGTGCGCGCACCGTTGTGGGACCGAACCCACCACGGAGGTCCCGATGCGCCGCTCCCTGCTCCCCCTCACCCTCGTCACCGCCCTCGCTTGTGAGGCCCTCGGACAGTCCTCGGATGCCGCGCCAACGGTCGCTGATGCACCCGCGCCCAGCCCGCCGATCGCCGCGCTGCGCGCACCCGAGCTCACGCGACCTGCACCCACCGACGCCCTGCAGATCGACCTCGGCTGCTTCGGCGGCACCGACGACGTTCTGCCACGCCGGATGGCCTCCCCGAGCGGATACGGCCGCGGCGGTGTCGCCCCGATGGCCTCACCGCCCGCGACGCCCGCCCCGACCTCGCCGCCGCCGGGCCTCGGCGCAGGGACGATCGCCAGTCGTGGGCCCGCGATCGGCGGTGCATCGACCGGCGCTGGCGCCGCCCCCGTGGCCGACGCGGCCTCCGCACCGGCCGAAGCCACCGCCGTCGCGTCGAAGACAGCCGCCGCGGCACCGCGCTCGGAGAAGCCGACGGAGACCAAGGAGGTCCGCGAGCAAGAGGAGGGCCGTCGCTGGCCGACGCCGACGCCGTCCGTCGCCCAACGCCTGCCCGACTACGACTGGGGCGGCGTCGTCCACATGAGCAACGACGACGCATCGAGCCTCGCGAGCGCGCAGCGCCTGCTGTGGGCGCTGGAGCACGGCGCCGCCTTGCAGACCTCGCAGATTCGGCCGCATGAGCTGCTGAACTTCTACAGCTTCGACGCGCCGACCCCATCGCCGGGCGCGATGTTCGGAGTCTCGGCGTCGGCGAGCCAACGCGGCGCCGACACGCTGCAGCTCGCGCTCTCGGTCCAGGCCGCAGCCCCCGCCCGCGCGCCGATGGACCTGACCGTGCTCGTCGACCGATCCGGGTCGATGTCGGCCGAGGGGCGCATGGACTACACGCGCCGCGCGCTTCAGAAGATGCAGGGCCAACTCCAGCGGGGAGACCGGTTTGACCTCGTGCTGTTCGACGACGCCGTCTGTACGCCCGTCAAGAACTTCGTGGTCGGACGCGACGATCCCGCCCGCGTCGACGAGGTGTTGCGCCGGATGCAACCCCGCGGCTCGACGGACCTCGACCTTGGGCTGCGCGAGGCCTACAAGGTCGCGACCAGCCACGCGTCGCTCCCGGGTCGGGCCGGACGCGTCATGGTGTTCACCGACGCCATCCTCAACACCGGCGAGGTGGATCCCGCGACGGTCTCCGAGATCGGTCACGCCCTCGACGCGCGCGACCTGCGCCTGACGGGCGTCGGCGTCGGCTCCGACTTCCGCGACGACGTCCTCGACCAGCTCACTGAGAAAGGCAAGGGGGCCTACGTCTTCCTCGGCTCGGAGCGCGTGGTCGACCGGATGTTCGGCGCAGGCTTCGCCGGGCTCGTCCAGACCGTCGCCGAGGACGTTCGCTTCTCGCTCGACCTGCCAGACAGCCTCGGCATGAAGCGGTTCTACGGGGAAGAGTCGAGCAGCGACCCCACGCTCGTCAAGGAGGTCAACGTCGAGGCGGGCACGCATCAGGTGTTCTTCCAGGACCTCGCGGTGCAAGCCGGGCTCTTGCGCCCGTCCGATGAGGTCGCGTTCACCATGAGCTGGCGCGATCCCGTCGACGGCGCGTCCCACCGTCAGGTGCACCGCTTCACGGTCGGTGCGGCGCTCGCCAGCGACCCCCACGACGTCCACAAGGCCGCGGCCCTCATGGCTTGGTCGGATGTGCTGCTCGAGGCCTCGATGGGGGCTGCGCCGTGTGGGGAGCCGCTGGCGCGCTTTCAGACGGCATGGGGACAGGCCGGCGATGACGCCGAGCTGGCCACGGCCGCCGGCCACCTCGCGCGGTGGTGCGGCGCGCCGCAGCGCACCCCGCCCCCGCCGGTCGAGGTGGCGCGTGGCACGACGCGGGTCAAGATCGACAGCGACGTGCTGGTCGACGCGGCCGATGTGCGCTGCCCCGGCTTCAGCCGCTCGTGGACGCTCGGCGCGTCGGACCGCATGCTCGAAGCGGCGGTGCCCGGTGGCGCCTGCGAGGTCACCCTGCACGGCAACGTGCCGATGACGGCGGCCGTGCAGCTCTCCCCGGTGGGAACCGAGGTGCGGTGCGTGGTGCGCGGCGGACGCATGGCCTGCACCTGACCCGCCCCCCGGCCGACCCCTGCGCCCGCGACGCCTCAGGACGTCGCGGGTGCTTTGGCGATCAGTCGTCGGTCGGATCGAGCGAGTTCGAGCCCCGACCGACCTCAACCCCATCTCCCACACCGCCCCAGTCGGAGTCCGCGTGCCGGGCGTTCGTCCCAACCGCGAGCTCCTCGGCGTCGTTCAGGCCGTCGCCGTCGGTGTCCGCCAACAGCGGCTCCGTGGCAAAGGCCATGATCTCGTCGCCGTCGGTGAGCCCGTCGCCGTCGGTGTCCGCGTCGAGCGGGTCGGTGAGGTAGACCCCATCCTCCTCGCCGTCACCGAGACCGTCCGCATCGCTATCGGCCAGAATGGGCGATGTACCCACCAGGTCGACCTCGTCCCCATCGCTGAGGCCGTCGCCGTCGGTGTCCGCCGAGAGCGGGTCGGTGCCGTAGACGTTGACCTCGTCGCCATCGTCGAGCCCGTCGCCGTCGGTGTCGGCTTCGACGGGATCGGTGCGGTAGATCAGCAGCTCCGCGCCGTCGCCCAGACCGTCCTCGTCGGTGTCGAACTCGTCGGCGCGCACGGGGTGCTCGCACTCGAACTCACCGCTGAGGCCATCCCCGTCGACGTCGCCACACCCACAGATGTCGTTGCCCGACGTGCAGGGGCGGACGCTGAAGCGGTTGAGGGGATCGGTGCCCGAGACCTCGATCTCGATGAAGTCCGAGCGACCATCGCCATCGGTGTCGGGGTTCGTCGGGTTCGTGGGACGGAAGCGATCGATCTCGTCGCCGTCCTGCAGGCCATCGCCGTCGGTGTCGTTGGACAACGGGTTGGTGACCCAGCCCGTCGAGCCCAGGACCTCATCGCCGTCGTCGATGTCGTCGCCGTCGGTGTCCGCATCGAGCGGGTCGCTGCCGATGACCAGGACCTCGTCGCCATCGGTCAGACCGTCCCCGTCGCTGTCAGGATCGAGCGGATCGGTCCCGATGACGAGGAACTCAAGCCCGTCGGGGAGCCCATCACCGTCGGTGTCGGGGTGGGTCGGATCCGTCCCCAGCGTCAGCTCCTCGGCATCGTTCAGGCCGTCGCCGTCGGTGTCGGGGAGGTTGGGATCGGTGCCGTACACGTCGACCTCTTGCCCATCGCCGAGGCCATCGCCGTCGGTGTCAGGGTCGAGCGGGTCGGTATCGAGGACGTAGACCTCGTCCCCGTCGGTCAGACCGTCACCGTCGCTGTCTGGGTTGGACGGGTCGGTGCCGATCGCCACCTCGATGACGTCGGGGAGACCGTCACCGTCGAGGTCCTCACAGCCATCGGGGATGCCGTCGCCGTCGCTGTCGATGGCGTCGTCGGCGCCCTGGCAGATGTCGCAGGCGTTCGGGACGCCGTCACCGTCGGTGTCGACGCGATCGTCGCCGGCGGCGCAGACGTCGCACGCATCAGGGATGGTGTCGCCATCGGCGTCCAAGGCATCGTCGCCGAACGCGCACGCGTCGCAGCCGTCGGGCACGCCGTCCCCGTCGGAGTCGAAGGCGTCGTTGAACAGGGGGCAGACGTCGCAGGCGTCCGGTACACCGTCCGCATCGGCGTCGACGCCATTCGGACCTGTCGGGCAGATATCGCAAGCATCGGGGATCCCGTCGCCGTCGGCGTCGACCCGATCATCGCCCGCCGGGCAGATGTCGCAGGCGTCGGCGATGCCGTCGGCGTCCTGATCGAGGCGATCGTCGCCGAGCGGGCATGCGTCACAGCCGTCCGGCGTTCCGTCGCCGTCGGTGTCGAACGCATTGTTGAAGCCCGGGCAGCTGTCACAAGCGTCCGGAACCCCATCGCGGTCGACGTCGACGTTGTTCGGGCCGGTCGGGCAGATGTCGCAGGCATCCGGGATGCCGTCGCCGTCGACGTCGACCCGATCATCGCCGGCAAGGCAGATGTCACAAGCGTCCGCAACGCCATCGCCGTCACCGTCGATGCGATCATCGCCGAGCGGGCAGACGTCGCAGCCGTCGGCGATGCCATCACCGTCGGCATCCGCAGCGTCGTCGAAGCCAGCGCAGGCATCGCAAGCATCCGGAACACCGTCGGCGTCCGCGTCGACGGTGTTCGGGCCGGTCGGACAGATGTCGCACGCGTCGGCGAGGCCATCCCCATCGGCGTCGAGGCGATCGTCGCCCGCGAGGCAGACGTCACAAGCGTCGGGGATGCCGTCACCATCCCCGTCCAGGCGATCGTCGCCGCGCGGGCAGACGTCACAGCCATCGGGAACGCTGTCGCGGTCCGAATCGAACGCGTCGTTGAAGAACGGACAGGCGTCACAGGCGTCAGCCACCCCGTCCCCGTCGGCATCGGCAGCCCCGGGGCCGCACAGGCCGCCCGTGCCGGTGTCGACAGGCGTGTCCACGGGCGTATCGACAGGCGTGTCCACGGGCGTATCGACAGGCGTATCCACGGGCGTATCGACAGGCGTATCGACAGGCGTATCGACCGGCGTGTCCACGGGCGTATCGACCGGCGTGTCCACGGGCGTATCGACAGGCGTGTCCACGGGCGTATCGACCGGCGTGTCCACAGGTGTGTCGACCGGCGTGTCCACAGGTGTGTCGACCGCCGTGTCCACAGGTGTGTCGAGGGCAGAATCCACACCGCTGTCGACCGCGCCTGGATCCGTGTCGCTGGAGGTGTCAGCCGCCGAATCGGTCGCAGAATCCGCGCCTGCCGAGTCCGGCGTGCCGTCGGTGTCGACCGAGGAGTCCACGACGGTCGGGGTATCGACCGGCGTGTCGGCGGGCGTATCCGTCGGATCGGGCGTGGTGTCTTCCGGCCGGGTGTCATCGAGGAACGTGTCGTCCACAATGTCCGGAATCTTGCCCCGACAGGCACCGATGAGTAGCGCCACACCGACCCACCGCGTTGCGACACGCATGCACACCTCCGTGCGCTGCAGCAAAGCCGCCGAACCCCCGACCCGCAACTGGATAGCGAGTTCGTCACACACACCGACGAGCCCCCCGCTTGACAGGTCGACCGCGCAGGCGCATGCAAGCACCCATGCGCGCCCACTGGTTCTGCCTGTTCCCATTGTTTGCCGCCGGTTGGCCCACGCTCGACACGCCAGCGCCGACGTCCCGCGACGGTAACGCCGACGCGGCGCTTTTCGTCGGCCTCGAGCGGTACCGCAGCCTCGCGCCCAACCGCGGGGCGCGCGCTGACGCCGACCGCGCCGCGGCGTGGGCGGCGCAAGGTGCCGGGATCCCCACGGAACGCGTTCACACGCTGCACGACCCGGCGTGTAGCGAGGTGCGCGCCGCGCTCGACACGGTGCGCGCGCAGGCCAACCCCAACGGCACGATGTGGCTCGGCTGGTCGGGCT
>JBEIFN010000077.1:0-8550 GCA_040382435.1 Alphaproteobacteria bacterium | reverse complement strand
CTGGTCCGACAAGGGACGCGCGCTCAAGAACCACACCCGCCCAGGCGACACCTACGTCGCCGCCGCGATCGGCGCGCTCGGCTACTACAGCTGCCCCAGCGTCGCGCACTGCCTCACGATCTACGACCGCAACGGCCTCGTCAACCGCGAGGTCGCCGAGCAGCCCTGGAGCGGCGAGCTGCGCAGCCCCGGCCACGACAAGGTCGTCGATCGCTCCTTCTTCTACGATAAGAAGCCGACCTTGCTCGACAGCAAGGTGCTCACCCAGTTCCGTCTCGCCGCGCAGGTCCGCCTCGCGCTGCTGGAGATGGAGGCCGAGGCCGTCCGCGAACGCTACTACCCCGAGATCTTCGAGATCCGCCCGCACCCCGTCTCGGGGATGAACCGCTACCTGCTGATGCTCAAGCGCGCGCAGACGAAGCAGGAGTCGGTCACCAAGTGGGCCGAGTTCGAGCAGTGGAACGCCACGATCAAAAGCGGCCGCAAGTCCGAGGACGAGGCCGAGGACGTGACCCTTGAAGAGTAGCGCGTCCCGGGTTGGGTTGGCGGCCTTCGCGGCCGGGTTGCTGATCGGCGCCGTCCGCTGGGCGTTGTCCGACGACGACGCGGCAGCGCCCTCAGCGGCGTCCGTCCCCCGGAGCGAGGGTCCGAACGTGCTGGTGATCGTGTGGGACACCACCCGCGCCGACCGCCTCTCGCTGTACGGCCACACCCGACCCACCACGCCGCGGCTCGACGAATGGGCGAAGCGAGGCGTCGTGTTCGAGCGCGCGGTCTCGCCCGCGATGTGGACGCCACCCTCCCACAGCTCGATGTTCACGGGCTTTGCGCCCACCCACCACGGGGTGGAGGCGAGCAACAAGTGGCTCGACGACCACCACACGACGATCGCCGAGTGGTCGGGCCAGCACGGCTACCGCACGTTCCTGTTCTCGGCGAACCCCTACGTCGCGCCCAGCACGAACATCACCCAGGGCTTTCAGACCGTCCTGAACACCTTCACCAAGCCGTGGCGCGGCGAGGCGAAGAAGGCCACCGTCGCCAAGCTGCTCCCCAACGACGCGAGCTCCGACATCTCGCCTGCTTGGATCCCCGCACCCGGGCAGCACGGCGGCGTCAAGCACGCGTTCAAGGACGCAGCGCCGGTCGCGTCGCGCGCCCTCGTCGAGTGGCTCGACGCGTCCGACGACGGCGCGCCGTGGTTCGCCTTCCTCAACATGATGGAAGCGCACATCCCCCGCGTTCCGAGCGCGGCCGCGCGCGACGCCGTCATCCCCGAAGACCTCCGCGATCTCGCGTTGACGACCGACGCGTCGCAGATCCAGCTCCTGGCACACACGTTCGGCAAGAAGACCTTCAGCGACCGCGAGATCGAAGCGATCCGCGCGGTGTACGACGCCGCGATCCGCGACATGGACGCCGCCACGGGCGCGCTGCTCGACGCCCTACAAGCCCGCGGCGACCTCGACAACACCGTCGTGATCCTCACCGCGGACCACGGCGAGAACCTCGGCGACCACGCGATGTTCGGCCACAAGTACAACGTCTACGACACGCTGCTGCACGTGCCGCTCGTCGTCTGGTGGCCCAACAAGCTGCAACCCACGCGCGTCACCACACCTGTGTCCACGCTCGACCTGTTCCCCACCCTGCTCGACGTCATGCAGCTCCCCGCGCCGCCCACAGCCCCCGACGGCCGCAGCAACTGGCTGACGGTCGCGCGCGACGGCGCCGATCCGGGGCCGGTGTTCTCCGAGCTCAACGAGGCCACGCCCATCGCGATCCAACGCATTCAGGAGCAGTACGGCCTCGACAACGTCGAGCCTTGGTTGCGGACCTTCCGCGCCGTCGAGCGCGGGGGCTGGAAGTACATCGAGGCTGGCAACGTCAAGAAGGAGCCGGTGCCCGCGCACCACGAGCTGTTCTACCTGCCCGACGACCCCAACGAGCAGCACAACCTGTACGCGCAACGCCCCGAGCAGGTCGCGCCGCTCGCCGAGGCGCTGCGCGGCTGGGTCGCTTCGGTCCCGCCCTACGACCCGTCCAAGAAGACGAAGGCTGACGACCACGTCAAGGTCGACCGCACCGACGGCGCCGACATGGGGCAGCTTCTCGAACAGCTCGGCTACGCCGAGGGCGACTGAGCGGCGATTCGTGACCGACGCGACGGGCACGCGGTGCGCATGTCCGGTGACGCCGAGGAAACACCCGGTTACGTCCTTGCCCTGCCTGAGGTCCGACATGATGCAAGCGTCCGACGTCTCGCCCCGCATGTTCGAGAACGACTTCGCCGACTACTTCTCGCGCACGCCCTGGTACCTCGTGCCCGTGGTGTGGGTCCCGATCGCCGCCGCGATGGCGTACGCAGCGCTGTCGACGGGCCTGTCGGTGCCCGCGTTCGCTGGTCTGTTCGCCTTGGGTTTGTTCCTGTGGACGCTCGCCGAATACTGGCTGCACCGCGAGGTGTTCCACTGGGTCCCGAACACGTGGTGGGGGCCGAAGTTCCACTTCATCCTGCACGGCGTCCATCACGAGTGGGTGCAAGACCCGTACCGCTTGGTGATGCCCCCGGTCGCGGCCGTGATCATCGCGCTGCCGTTCTTTGCCGCCTTCGAGGCCGCCGGTGGAGCGCTGCTCGCGATCGCGGGCGTCCCGATGGGTTGGGAGCTCGCGCTGTTCTCTGGCTTTGCCCTCGGTTACTGCGTGTACGACTGCACGCACTACTTCCTGCACCACGCCCGCTTCACCTCGAAGTACTTCAAGCGCCTGAAGGCGCATCACATGAACCACCACCACAACAAGGACGGCCGCAAGTTCGGCGTGTCCAACATGTTCTGGGACACGGTGTTCGGCACCCACTGACGCCCGCGTCATGCTAGGGACTCTGGCATGACGACACGAGGCCTCGACACGACGCCGAACGGCTCCTTGCACCAACGCTTGCCCGACGGTCCGCTGGCGATCATCGGCGACGTCCACGGCCACCATGAGGCCCTCGACGCGCTCCTCCGGCGCCTCGGCCTGAACCCCGACGACCCGAGCCACAACCCGGGCGAGACGCTGGTGTTCGTCGGCGACCTCGTCGACCGAGGGCCGAACAGCGTGGCGGTCGTCCAGCGCGTCGCGCAGTGGGTAGCCGCTGGGCGCGCCCGGATGGTCCTCGGCAACCACGAGATCAACCTGCTGAAGAATGAGCGGAAGTCCGGCAACAAGGGCTGGTTCCACGGCCTCGCGGGGTGTGACCCCATCGACGGCAAGATCCACCGGCCCGACTACCCGTCGTACGTCGCGACCCCGGACGAGAAGGCGTCGATGCTCGCGTTCTTCTGCGAACAGCCGCTCACCCTGCAGCGCGACGACCTGTGCGTTGTCCATGCGCAATGGGACGCCCAAGCGATCCACCGACTGCACGCGTTCGCCAACGTTCAGGGTGCGATCGAGGCGACGGCCGACGCCACGTTCGAAGCCCCCTCGCGCCTGTTCCAGCAAGCCCGCCCGTTGTGGGACGGGCAGAGCGCCGAGTCCGAGGCCGCCGCCCAGAACAGCAACCCGCTGAGCGTGCTCACCTCCGGCGCCGAGCGTGTCGGCGACCCAGACCGGATGACGTTCGCCGGTGGCCGGTGGCGGCAAGTGGAGCGCCAGCCGTGGTGGGAGGCGTGGGACGACGAGCGGGCCGTCGTGTTCGGCCACTACTGGCGGCACCCGAGCACGGGCGACTTCGCTGGGGTCGGCATCGACCACGGGGTCGGGCGCCGCCGCAACGCCTACTGCGTCGACTTCAGCGTCGGGAAACGGCCGAGCGGCGGCCAGGGCGCGCTCGCCGCGCTCCGGTGGCCAGGCGCCGGCGGGCGCCCAACGGTGATGTTCGACCGCCCAGACGCGTTCACGGTGTAGCGGCGGTACCGCAGACGGGCGTTCCGGCGATCGAGAGGTCTTGGCGCGTGAAGCGCTCTTCGAGCTCGTCGATCAGGCGATCCCCAAGCGGCGAGGCGACCAGCGGGTTGGGCTCGATGAAGAACCCCTGCGTCCACAGCGCGCCGACCTGCCAAGCCTGGTCCTCGTCCTCGATGTCGGGGATCCACAGGTGCAAACCGTACCGTTCGACGAGCGCGTCGCCCTCGCGCGCAGCGACGGCGGGTGCTGGCAGGCTGAAGCGCTCGACGACGGCGCGGCGCCCGTCGATCAGCTCGACCTCGCGGAACGCGGTTTGCACCACGAGATCCAGAGACGCCTCGCCCCACGTGAGCGTGACGGCGTCCGACGCGCTCGCGGCGTCGCAGGCCGCGTCGGCGAAGCAGTTCGCTCCCTCCTCCACGGTGCGCGCAGCGGCCGCAAACGTCGACGGCTCCAGACAGGCGCGATCCGCCGCGGTCGCGAGGCGCTGGTGGGCGCCGACGCGGAACGCGCTTTTGCGTGCGAGCGCGACGCCGAACAGGTCGGACGTCGGCGTGGCGTGGGGGACAGCGTCCCGCGCCTCGGTGGTGAGCGCACCGGGCGTGAACGAGCGGTAGAACGCCTCGGACGCCGGATCGAACCGGAGCACGTAGGCGTCGATCTGCTCGATGTGCGCGGCGACCGCGTCCTCGTCGGCGTCGAAGAACTGCATCAGCCAGACGAACGGGTCACCGGGCTCGTTGGGGTTGATGTCCCCCGCGCATCCCGCGAGTCCGACCGCCAGCCACCCCATTCGCAAGCCCCGCATCGACCACCCCAAGGCGAGCGTCGTAACACGCACACCTTCGCGATGGCGCACGCGCGCTCACCCCTCGTGGCGAAGCTCCGAGACCTGCGGCCGACGGACCGCCTCGACGAGGCGCTGCGCCCAAGCGGCAGCACCGGCAAAACCGAAGGTGGGGACGCTCAACACGCTGTGGGTGTCGTCGGACGGGAAGCCAACTTCGAGCAGCACCCCTGCGTTGCGAGGTCGTTCCGCCGGCGACAGGTTGCGCAGGACGGCGAGCTCGTGCGTCGATCCGAGGATTCCGACGAGCGAGCGCTGGAGACGCTCCACGCACAGCTGCTTCACGCGGCGAAGGCTCGGCGCTTCGACGACGACGGCGTCGTCAGGGAGTTGCAGGCCGTTGCGGGCCAACACCGCATCAAACGCCGCGCGGCCTCCCAAAGCGCCGTCCGCCTCACGCAGGCCGACCGCCGTGACGCGCACGCCCAGCTCCAGCAACAGCGAGACGAGGCCCGCCGCCAGCGGCGTGTCGGCGAACACCACCCACTCGTAGCGCGCGAGCATCTCACTCAGGCGCCGGAAGTTCCCAAGCACGGCTTCGGTCTGCGCGATCGCCCAGGCGTCGATCGCGGCGAGGTCGGTGCCGGCCGCAGCGGCGATGGTGCGGACGAACCGCGTCGTCCCGGCAAAGCCGATCGGCAGGTCCACATCGACGGCCTGCCGGGCGCCGACGATCTGGCCGATCGCCGAACGGTGGGTCGCGCAGTACGGCATGACGACCTGCACCGCCGCGAGCGGCGCCGCCTTGGCGTTGCTGTATTCGGCCCCCGAGAACAGCACGCTGGTGGTGTTGAGCCCGGCCTGCTTGATCAGCGCGCGCAGCTGGGCGACGTCGGCCTTCTGATCCGGCTCGTAGCGCGTGAAGAAGTGGCCCAGCACCGCCGCCTCGCGCGGCCGCGCTGGCACCGACCAGTCCATGCGCTTGAGCACCTCGACAAGCACGCTCGCGAACCCATCGAACAAACCGCCATTGGGCGCCTTGGTGGGCACGTACGCCATCTCACAGCCCGGGATCGTCTGCTCGATCTCGCGCACCTTCTCGGGGATGTCGTCGCCCGTCAGCTCGATGAAGTAGGCGCTCACCACCATCATGAACGCGGAGTTGCGACGCTCCCACCAAGCCCGGGCGAACGGTCCGATGCGGTCAGAGCAGCCCGCGACGAGGTGCGCCTCGGAGACCTGCGTCCAAGCCTCACGTACGTTGGGATGCTCGGCCAGGTCGTGCTGCGCAGCTTGCGACGCCGTCTTGTACTTGCACCCGACGCCCGTGTGCATCATCAAGAAGGAGTCGGAGATCGCGTGCGTCGCGATCATCACGCCGGTCATCTTGGCGTAGTGCATGCCCTTGAGCGAGAAGTCCTCGAGCGTGACCTTGTCGTGTGCGGTTCGCATCGTGGTCTCCCTCAGCGCGCGCCGCGAAGTTCGCGGAGCAAGTGGTCGAAGCGCTGCAAGTTGCGGACGGCGCCGCCGAGCCACGGCTCGAGCGTGCGCGTCGGGATCATCGGGACGCCCGCCTTGTTCGCCTCGTTACGGCAGTGATCCGCAAGGTAGGCGACGTCGTAGCCGCCCGCCGAGAGCAGGTCGGCCATCACCCACGGTTCGAGGAACATCTCGAACGGCAGCTTGATCCCCCGACGTTCGAACATCTTCTCGAAGCGGTCGCGCTTGTCGGGCGGACCTTGGACGAGCAGCGTCATCTCGAGGCCGAGCTCGTCGAGCGCGAAGAAGTCGCCCAAGCCTTGATACGCGAGCTCGTCGGCGTCGTAATTGTTGTTCATGCGGATCGCGTAGGCCATCCTCAGCCCCCCATAGCGGGCGCGGAACTCGGCGAGTGCACGCTCAGCCGCCTCCGCGAGCGGCGCCACCGCCTCGGCGATCGCCTCGGCCCGACCGGTGGCCTCGCCAAAGATCCGATACACGTCGAGCGACTGACGCACACCGATCGGCAGCGGGACCTCATGGACCGCTTGGCCGGCGGCTTCGAGCCGACGAACCAGCTTGGGGTAGAGCGAACGGTCGGCGACAAAGCCGTTGCGCGCCCACGTGATCCACCGCCACTGATCAAGCGACGTCGCCTGCGGATAGTTGCCCAACAAGCGCAACCCCGCCGCCTGGAGCACGCGCACGTGCTCGGGTGAGGCGTCGCCGTCGTAGCGAACGCGCGGCAGCCCCAACAGGATCACGCTATCCTCGGGTGGCGCGACGCGGTTCTCAGCCACATCCGCCAACACCGCCTCGATCTGGCCGACGACCTCGGTCACGACCTCGCGCTCGCTGCGCAGGTCAAGCTTGTACATCTCGCCGGCGACGTCGGTGAGCTTGCGCAGCCAAGACGGGTCGCGCGGCGTCTCTCCTGGCAAACCCGCGAGCGTCTCGAACATCCAGTCGAGCATCGCCGTTTGGCTGCCCACCTTCAGCCCGTTGGTGTGCAGCGCGCGCATCGGGATGTCGGGGAACTCCTTGCCGACCGCGTTGACGACGTCCTCGAACTGGTCGCCGATGACCTCGACGGGGCAGGCGCCGAGCACGAAGATCGCGTCGGGAGCCAGCTCCTCGGCGACAAGACGGAGGCAGCGCCGCAGCGGCTCGCTCGTGCGGCCGGTGACGAACTCGTGCTCGGTCAGACCTGTGCAGAAGAACTGGACCGCCGCCGGACCGACGTGCCGAAAGCAGGACGCGCACTCGTCCTCGCCGTGAACGACCACCGCGAAGTGCCCCGTCGTCTTCATCAACGACGCCGCGATGCCCGAGAGGGTGCAACACGGCTGACCGAGCGCGCCTTGGATGTTCCTCTCCTGTTCGACCCAGAACGCTTCGTCCTTCACGCGGCAGGCCGCGTAGGCCGCCGCGCGCACGTCTTCCGATGCGCCCATCCGTCCCCCAGAATGCTCGCCCTATCCTACCGGAGGTGCTTGGGGGCGACCATCGAACAGATGCACCGAAACGCCACGCGCCTCGTGCTCCAGCAGCCACGCCTTGCGCCAAAGGCCACCCGCGTAGCCGGTGAGCCGCCCGTCCTGTCCGACGATGCGATGGCAAGGGACAAGGATCGGCAACGGGTTTTTGTGGTTCGCCATGCCGACCGCACGACACGCGGTGGGCTGCCCGATCGCGGCAGCGATGTCGCCGTAGGTCGCTGTGCGCCCCAACGGCACAGTCTGGAGCGCCGCCCACACCCGTCGTTGGAACGGCGTACCCACGCGCAACGACGCCGGCGGAAGCGGCGCGTCCGGGTCAGCAAACCAAGCGCGGAGGGCGTCCGCAGCGGCAGCCGACGCCGCGCTCTGGGCGAGCTGCGTGACGCCGTCGAACCGGATCCAAGCGACCCCGTCCGCGTCGGCGCCCACCGCGAGGACGCCGATCGGCGTATCCAAGGTCGACTCTCCCCACATCGCCAACCTCCCCCGACTGACGTAGACTACGCCAGAACACGGAGGTCGGCATGTGGACACGAGGTGCAAAGGTGTGGACGTCGTTGGCCTGGCTGGCGCTCGCCGGACCGGGCACCGTCCCGACGGTCGCGCGCGCAGAGAACGCAGCCCTGCCCGCCGATGACGGCCATGGCGACGACGGACCCGACGGCGCCGGACGCCGAATGGAGCGGCTCGCCGACCACCTGCAGCTAAGCCCCGAGGTCCGCGCGCAGATCGCCGCGATCGCCGCCGCCAACAAGGACGACCTCAAGAAGCTCCACACGAAGGGGATGGCGTTGCGCGCGCAGATCGAGGCCGAGCGGCTCGAATCGCCCCCCAACTGGAAGGCGATCGGCAAGCTGCTGCACAAGGCCGCCGGCTACAAGGCCGACGCCG
>JBEIFN010000076.1:0-8553 GCA_040382435.1 Alphaproteobacteria bacterium | reverse complement strand
GTGCCGTCGGCGTCTCCGTCATCATCCTCCTGGTCAGCTTGCTGCTCGAAGGGTGGTCGGGCGTGGTCGCGGTGCGTGGCTCGATCGAGCACGCGCGCCAACGCGGGTTGAACCTGCTCGCCCACCTCCGCACCTCGGAGGATCCGTTCGAGCTGGCCATCCTCCTCGAGGACTCTGCCGCGATGATCGGCATCTTGATCGCGCTCGGCGCGATCGGCCTCGGTGAGGTGACGGGCGCTTGGTGGTGGGACCCGGCAGGCTCGGTCACGGTCGGCTTGCTGCTCGGCGGCGTCGCGATCGCGCTGGTTCGGCTCAACCGGGCGTTGTTGATCGGCCGCGCGGTCAGTCAGGCGGAGCAGGCGCGCATTCGAGCCGTCATCGAGCGCTCGCCCGCCGTCGAGGGACTCGAACGCGCCTCGGCGATCGTCGCAGGTGCCGACCTCTACGCGATCCGCGCCGGTGTCGATTTTCGGGGCGCGCACCTCGCCGGGGTGGCGCTGCGGGGCGCTCCGTTGACCGAACAGGCGGCTGCGATCCGCAGCGGTGACGACCTCCGCGCCTGGGCGGATGACTTCGCTGAGCGCGTCCTCGACGTGCTGGCGGATGAGGTCGATGCGATCGAGGCCGAGATTCGAGGGGCCGTGCCCCAAGCGCAGCAGATCGATCTCGAGCCGGAGCGCAAAGGGGCGGGGAAGGACGATCGCGCGTAGCGACCGTTCGTCGCACCCCGCGCGCGTCGATCGCGAGGTACACTGAGGCGATGGAGGCTACATGCGCGTTTCTCAAGACCGACTCACTCGACGGATTTGGGGCGTTCTGCGTGCAGCGGGCGCACTCGGCGTCGTCGCGTGCGCTGCGGAGCCGGTGGGCGAGGAGGACGGCTTTGCCGATGAGCTAGCGGCCGCGCTCCCTGGGGACGACGCGCTCGGCCCGCCGATGCTGACCCTGCTCGCGCCGGCGACCGTCGAGCCGGGCGTGTACACCACCCTGCGCGTCCGCAACGCCCGGCCGGGCGCGACGGTGCGCATCGCGTTTGCTGACGCGCTCGGGGCGGGCGCGTGTCCGCCCTCCTTGAGCGGCGTTTGCCTCGATGTGGTCGGCAACGCCGGGGTGTTCGGCAGCGGCGTCGCCAACGCCAGCGGGGTGGCCGACGTCGTGGGCTTCATTCCGCACGACCACCCGGGCAGCGCGCTGCTGCTTCAGGCCGCCCACGGCGGCACGGGCGCCCGTGAGTCCGCACCCGGGAGCGTCGCGTTGGTGGCGCCCCCCCGCACGTGCACCGGTGGCGCCGACTGGCTGACCCCGGGGAATTACAACGTGCTGTACACCGCCGTCGCGTGCGCGCCGCTGCCACCGTCGGGCATTTGCAACGATCCGGCCTCGCTCACCAGCAACCAGATCAGCGCCCTGTGGACCGCCTCGACCAAGACGACGATGGGTGCGGCGTTCGGAGGCTATACGCTGTTCCCCTACTGCCACGAGGACACCGTCGAGACCGCCTGCTGCTACGAGAGCAACATCAGCATGCTCGCGATCGGCCGGCCCTTCGTCGTTGACGGAACCAGCCAGTGTGCGCCGTTGATCGCAGGTGCGGTTCGCCCGGGCATCGACGTGACCTCGGGTCGTCTTCGCGGGGCGCAGCGTCGGCGTGTTCGGGATGCCTGGGTGCGCGCGGCGCAGGCGGAGCATGCGAGCGTCGCGGCGTTCTCGCGCTTTACGATGCAGCTCCTCGCGCTCGGAGCGCCGATGTCCCTGGTGTCGGCCTCGGCCGCCGCGATGGTGGACGAGGTGCGCCACGCCGAGTCCGCGGCGGCGTTGGCTGCGCGGTTTGCGGGCCGAGACCTCTCCTTTGGTGCGCTCGCCGCGGCACAGCGCGACGCCGGGCCGACCTCACTTCGCGCGGTGCTCGAGGACGTTGTTCGCGAGGGCTGCATCGCGGAGACGATCAGCGCGGCCGAGGCCGCTGCGATGCGGGACGCCGCGACCGATCCGACCGTCGCGGGCGTGCTGTCCGACATCGCCGAGGACGAAGCGCGCCACGCGGAGCTCGCTTGGACGTTCGTCAGCTGGGCGCTCGCGCAAGACCCCAGCTTGGCGACCGACGTGGCGGGTTGGTTCGCGGAAGGGCACCGGCACACTCCGGCGCCGCTCGATCCCGACGCTGCCGTCCTCGCCGCCCACGGCCAGCTTGACGGTGCCGGCCGCTACTTGCTCGCCGAGCGTGTGATGGCCGAGACGATCGCGCCGCTTGCGGCTGCGATGCTCGGCGCGCGCGTGGCCGCATGATCGTGACGATGCTCGCGCTGTGGCTCGGCTGCAACGGGCAGGGCGCGCCGGTGGACCCGACGGTCGACATCCTCAGTCCCGTCGAAGGAGAGGTGGTCGGCGCCGACACGCTTGGCGTCACCGCGGTCACCACCGGGTTTCGCTACGAGGCGCCGGATTCGGGCCTCGCCGCTTGGACGGCGTGGTGGTTGCCGACGGCACACGCGCACGATCCCGGTGAGGCCCCGTACGGCTACCTGCAGTGGCGCGTCGACGGCCAAGACGTTCTGGCCACCTCCGACCCCTCGGCGACGCTAGACCTCTCGGCGCTGTCCGATGGCGCTCACGCCTTGCAGGTTGAGCTGTTCTACCCCGATGGCGACGCGTTCTACCCCCCTGTGGTGGACGAGGTCGGCATCCTTCTGGAGCGTCCATGAGGTTCTGGGTCGTTGTACCGCTTGCGTTGTCCCTCGCATGCGATGGGGGGCAGGACCCCTTGGATCCCGCCGATGTGACGTCCACGCCGGTGCAGGACGCCGCAGGAGCGTTGCTCAGCGTCACCGGCACGGGGGCCTCGGATGTTTACGCGATCGGGTCCGACCCCGATGGCGGTGGCGCGACCGTGCTGCACTTCGACGGCGCCGCGTGGGCGGACGTCGAGGTGGGGTCCGGCGACCTGTGGTGGGGTTGGCCCTCGCCCAGCGGGGATGTGCTGATGGTGGGCGCGGGGAGCCGCGTCGTCCGTTACACCCCGTCCACCACCGCCTACAGCGAGCAGTTCCTCGATCTGGAAGGACGCTTCACGCTGTTCGGCGTCTGGGGGGCGGCCGACGACGATGTGTACGCGGTCGGTGGCAACATCAACGCGAGCCAGTACGGCGCGGTCGTCTACCACTTCGACGGCACCGCGTGGACTCAGGTCGAGCTACCCGACGCGGCCGCGCGCCAGGTCGCGATGTACAAGGTGTGGGGCCGGAGCAGCGATGATGTGTGGGTCTGCGGAAACGGAGGTACTCTCCTTCATTTTGATGGGACCGCTTGGTCGTTGACCACCACGCCCGTCGGGACCTCGCTGTTCACCTGCACCGGCACCGACGACGGTACGCTGTACACCGTGGGTGGAGCGGGCAACGGCGCGATCCTTCGCACCGACGCCGCGGGCGTCACCGTGGATGAGTCTCCGGCGTTCGCGCAGACGATCCAGGGCGTCACGATCCACGAGGGGGAACCGCTCGCGGTGGGCTGGGGCGGCGTTTGGTACGGTCGCACCGGCGGCGAGGACGCGCAGACGGACGACGACCCCTTCACCTCGGTGTGGGTCGCGGAGTCGACGCCGCTGTCGCTGCAGGACTTCCACGCCGTTTGGTCCGACGGTGAAGGCGGCGTTTGGGCCGTCGGCGGCGCGATCCGCAGCCTCCCGCTGTCGAACGGGACGGTTGTCTATCGGGGCCCGAAGACCATCCCTGCCCGCTGAAGCGGCGTCGCCCCGGTCGACGCGGCCCGCCTGACGACCCGCTGGAACGTTGTCCCGGCGCGCCGCGGGCTGCGGCGTGTGCGCCACGGGTGGGCGCACGGGTGGGGGCCGGATCGTTCGCCTGCATTGCGGGCGCGCCGCAGGCCGGGAGCGGATGTCAGGCGGTGCAACCCGGAGGGCTGCAGCGCGTCGACCGGGATCGACGTGCGAGCGGTACCGCCCAGCGGGATCGGCGTCAAGAAAAGATCCACGATGATCCTTGTGGATCGGCTATGGAAACCCGCGGGCGGCTATAGATCGTTGTGCCGGGTACCGATCAAAAGGATCGGCGAACCGGCACTCCGATCGATCACAGGATGCCGTAGACCGGCCCCTCACCGGCCTCGGGCGGCACCCAAGTGATGATCTGGTAGGGGTCGCGGATGTCACAGGTCTTGCAGTGGACGCAGTTGCTGAAGTCCACGCGCAGCTCGAGTCGACCGCCGTTGGCCTCGTTGGGGACCATGTTGTAGACCTGCGCCGGGCAGAAGCGCGTGCAGGGGTTGCCGTAGGTCTCGCGGCAAGTCGTGGCGCAGACTTCGGTGTCGAGGACCTTGAGGTGCGCGGGCTGGTGCTCGTTGTGCGCGGTGCTCGACAGGTAGACGTCGGTGAGCTTGTCGAGCAGGTATTCACCGTCGTAGGTGAGCTTCTCGGTGAGCTGCGGGCCGGACTTCGCGTAGTCCTTGAGGGTCTTCATGTGTGTATGGTCCGCCTCGAACGGGAGCGTCGAGCTGCCAGGACCGAACATCCACATCCAGCCGGCGCGGGCCATGCCCATCACGAGGCCATTGTGGAAGTAGGCATGGAAGTTCTTTGTCTTTTCCATTTCTGTGCGGACCCAAGATCCGTCGATCCGCGCCTTGTACGACGCTAGGGTGTCCGCGCTTGCATCGCCCTTGACCAGCGCGTCGAACGCGGCCTCGGCAGCGCACATGCCCGACTTCATCGACAGGTGGATGCCCTTGATGCGGAACGGGTTGAGGAAGCTCGCGCTGTCGCCGACGATCATCGCGCCGTCGGTGTACAGCTGCGGCATGCTCGACCAGCCGCCGATGGTGACGGTCTTGGCGCCGTACTTGATCACCTTGCCGCCCTTGAGCCGCTCCTTGACGTACGGGTGTGTCTTGAGCCGCTGAAGCAGCTCGTGGCAGTCCATCATCGGGTCTTTGGCGTCGAGCGCGACGAGCATGCCGAGCGCGACCTGGTCTTGCCCCATGCTGTAGAGGAACCACCCGCCGAAGGTGCCCATATCGAGCGGATAGCCGAGGCCGTGGATGGCAAAGCCCTCCTTGACCGACCCCTCGGGTAGCTGCAGGACTTCCTTGCAGCCGACCTCGTACACCATCGGGTTGCTCTGGGCGTCGAGCGCGCGCCGCTCGATCAGGCGCCGCGCGAGGTGGCCGCGGGGACCTTCGCCGAGCACCGTGACGCGCGCCGTGATGTTCATACCCGGCTCGTAGGCGTCGGTGGGCACACCGTGTCCGTCGATGCCCTTGTCACCGGTGCGCACCCCGACGACGCGGTCCCCTTCCCAGAGCAGCTCGGCGCCCGCGAACCCGGGCAGCACCATCACGCCCTGTTCTTCGGCCACGCCGCCGAGCCACTTGCAGAACTTGCCGAGGCTGATGATCGGCTTTCCGGTGTTGTGCAGCTCGGGCGGCACCCACGGCGCGGTGATCGCGCCCGATCCGGTGAGGAACACCATGCGATCGTCGGCGATGGTCTGCTCGATCGGCGCCTGCTCGCGCCATCCGGGCATGAACTCGTCCATCGCCTTGGGGTCGAGGACGGCGCCGCTGAGCTGGTGTGCGCCGATCTCGCCGCCCTTCTCGAGCACGCCGATCTGAACGTCGAGGGCTTCGCCGGCCTTGCTACCCGAGGCGACCGCCTCGTTGTGCTGGTCGATGAGGTTCTTGAGGTGGATGGCGCTGACGAGGTTGGCCGGACCGGCCCCCACGAACAGCACGTCCATCGGCATCTCTTCGCGCGGCATGGGGCCCTCCGGTTCGATGGGGGCCCTTAACCGACGCGCGGCGGCGTGGCGTCAGGCCAACGGCTTGCCGAGGACCGCGCGGCCGCCGAGGTAGGGCCGGAGCGCTGGGGGCACGTAGATGGTGCCGTCGGCGTTCTGGTGGTTCTCGAGGAACGGCACGAGCAGGCGCGGGGTGGCGATCGCGGTGTTGTTGAGCGTATGGCAGTAGCGGACCTTGCCGTCTGCGTCGCGATAGCGGAGGTTGGCTCGGGTCGCTTGCCAGGTGTGTAGCGACGAGCACGAGTGGGTCTCGCGGTACTTCGACAGCGAGGGCACCCAAGTCTCGAGATCGTGCATCCGGTACTTGCCCGCTCCCATGTCGCCCGTGCAGACGGCGAGGACTTGGTAGGGTAGCTCCAACGCCTGCAACAACGCCTCGGCGTGACCCAGCAGGCGCTGGTGCATCGCCTCGGAGACGCCGACGTCTTCCTCGCAGATGACGTACTGCTCGGTCTTGTTGAACTGGTGCACGCGCAGCAGGCCGCGGACGTCGCGTCCAAAGCTCCCGGCTTCGCGGCGAAAGCACGGGCTGGTCCCAGCGTAGAGGATCGGCAGCTGGCTGTGGTCGAGGATCTCGCCGGCGTGCAGGCTGGTGAGCACGACCTCGGCGGTGCCTGCGAGGAACAGGTCGTCCTCGGCGACGTGGTAGACGTCCTCGCGGCCGGCGGGGAAGTGGCCGGTGCCGAGTAGCGCCTCCTCGCGCACGAGGTCGGGGACGGTGATCAGCGTGAACTGATCGGCTTCGAGACGATCCCACGCGAGCTGGTGCAGCGCGAGCTCCAGGCGCACCGCGTCGCCCTTGAGCGCGAAGTTGCGGCTGCCCGAGACCTTGGTGACGCGCTCCAACTCGGCCCAGCCCTGCCCTTCGAGGATCTGGACGTGATCGCGGAGCGCGAAGTCGAAGGTGCGCGGCGTCCCGACCAGACGCTCGACGACGTTGCCGCTGTCGTCGGGTCCGACGGGCACATCGTCGGCGGGCGGTTGGGGGACCCACAGCAGCATCGCCTTCAGACGCGTCTCCGCGTCGGCGAGCAGCGGGCTGATCGCGTCGATGCGGGCGCCGATGGCGTTGGAGGCCTCACGTAGCGCCGCGTGGCCCTCCTTGGGCGTGTCGCGGAACTGGCGGCTCAGGGCGTTCTTCTCGGTCTGAAGCCCCTGCTGCTCGGTCTTGAGCGCGGAGATCTCGGTGTCGAGCGCGAGGAGCGCGTCCAAGTCGAGCTTGACCCGCTTCTTGGCGATGGCGTCGCGGACGGCGTCGGTGTTCTTGCGGATCGTGGCGAGCGTGAGCATGGCGTCCTTCCGCGCGCGGCCTAGGCCGATCCATCGGGGGCGTCAAGGTTTGCCGCCGCCCCACGCGGTGGCTAGGGCTGTCCGTGTCGTAGCGGGGTCGCCGTGTCGCAGAAGGGTCGCTGGTTCTGGATCACCTTCGCCATCTGGCTGATCGCCGACCAGATCACCAAGTTCTGGGTCTACCTCAACATCGAGTACCGCGTCGGGCAGATCGACGTGATCCCCGGGTTCTTCTCGATCGTGCACGCCCAGAATCCCGGCGCCGCGTTCTCGATGCTCGCCGACTTCCCGTACAAGAACGGCGTTTTCTATGTCTTCTTCGGGATCGCGTGCTGGGTCGTCTGGGACGCCTACCGCAAGGTGGCCGACACCGACCGCGTCCAAGCCACCGCGCTCGGCATGGTGCTCTCGGGCGCAGCCGGCAACATCATCGACCGCCTGCACAAGGGCACGGTGACCGACTTCATGCGGTTCCACGTCGAAGAACCGACCTGGCGTGCGCGCCTTATCGAGTGGTTCGGCACCAACGAGTACCCCTCGTGGAACGTCGCTGACGCGGCCTTGCTGGTCGGCATCGTCGTCTACCTTGCGGCGTCCGGGCTCTCCGAAGAGCCGGTCGAGGCGCCGTCGGAGGGGTCGGACCCCGCGTGAGCCCGTGGATCTCCGTGGGGCCGCTGGGCGTCCCGGCGTACTACCTCTGGATCACCCTCGGGTTTTGCGTCGCGACCCTCGCGCTCCGGCGTGAGTTCCGCCGCAGCGATGTGCCGTTGCCGGTGCTCTACGATCTGGCGCTGCCCATCCTGCCGGTCGGCTGGTTCGGTGCGCGGCTCTTTCTCCTCCTCGAAGACCCCGCGACGTTCCTGACGCGCCCCTGGCTGTTGCTGCATCCGGGCGCAGGGTGGGTGTTTCACGGTGGTTTTCTTTCGGTGATCGCCGTACTCTGGCTGCAATGTCGGCGACGGGGCCTGTCGCTCGCCGAGGTCGGTGACGCCTTCGCGCCGGTGCTCCCCTTGGGCATCGCGGTCGGACGTCTCGGTTGCTTGTTCGCAGGTTGTTGCCACGGTCGTCCGGCGGACTGGCCGTTGGGGGTGCCGGTGCCGTGGTCGGTGACCTACCTCAACGAAGGCGTGGTACCTCCCAGCCTGCTGGGTGTGGCCCTTCATCCCGCGCCGCTCTACGACGTCGCGCTCGGGCTGGGCCTGCATGCCTGGCTGAGTCGGATGCACGGCGCGCGCGCCGCCGATGGGACGCGCTCGCCTCACGGCCTCGTGGGTGCGAGCTTGCTGCTCGGCTACGGCCTGGGCCGTTTCGTGACGGAGTTCACGCGGGGCGACCTCGAGCGGACGTTTCACGCGGGCCTCTCGGTGGCCCAGTGGGTGGGGATCGCGATGGCGACGGTGGGCGGGTTGTGGCGAGCGCGCCTGTTCTTGGCGGCGCGCGGATGACGGTGCTT
>JBEIFN010000075.1:0-8558 GCA_040382435.1 Alphaproteobacteria bacterium | reverse complement strand
CGAGGAGTTGGGCGTCGATCAGCTCGTCAGCATCGGCGGTGACGGCACGTTGCGAACCGCCAATTTGCTCGCGTTGTTTCAAGCGGATGTGCCGCGCGTTCGGGTGCTGCACGTGCCGAAGACGATCGACAACGACTACCGCGGGATCGACTTTACGTTCGGCTACTTCACGGCCGTCGATACGATGGCCAAGGAGCTGCTCAACCTTCGCGCCGACGCGCGCGCGACCTCCTCGTGGTTCGTCGTCGAGGCGATGGGCCGCCGCGCGGGCTGGTTGGCCTACGCCGCGGCCATCGCCGGTGAAGCGCACCTCGTCCTCGGTGTCGAGGACGTCGAGGGTGCGCTCGCGTCCCGAGAGGTCGCCCCCGATCCCGTCACCGGAGTGGTCGGTGAGCGCGTCGTGCTCGACGTCGACGCCCTCGTCGAGCGCGTGGTCGACCTCATCGAAGCGCGCGATCTCAAGGGCAAGCGCTACGGTGTTGTGGTGCTCGCCGAAGGGCTGGTGGAGCGGCTCCCGGCGGCCTTCGTCGCGACGCTCCCACACGACAGTTCGGGGGTTTGGGGCTTTGGAAGCATCCAGATCGGGCGACTGATCGCGAGCCGGGTCTCGGCGCGCGCGGCGGAGCGTCTCGGGCGGGCGCGCAAGGTCACCGGCGTGCAGTGTGGCTACGAGACGCGCTGCGCAGCGCCGCATGCCTTCGACGTCCTCCTCGGCGCCCAGCTCGGCGTAGGCGCCGCGCGCGGGCTGATGAGCGGACGGCACGCCGAGATGGTGTCGTGCAGCGGGCAGCTCGAAGTTCGCTACGTCCCGTTCACGGAGCTGATGGACGCCGAGACGCTGTCGACCGATGTGCGGTACGTGCGGCCAGGCTCGGACTTCCACCAGCTCGCGCACCTTCTCGGCACCCGTGTCCCGTCGTCGCATCGGCGATAGACTGCTGCGAAACCCACATCGGGAGTGGTGATGCGCCTGTTGCACCTCGCGTGGCTGTCGCTGGCGTCCTGCGCGGTCGCGCCGCCATCGAGCGAAGATGGGTCGTCCTCGGAGACGTTGTCCCTGTCGATCGACGGGGGCGGTGTGGTGTGGGCCGAGCCGGGCGAAGTGCCGTTGAGCGGGCGTGCGGACGGTGCGACGTCGGTCGACGTGCAAGGGGTTGCACGTCCGGTCGAGGGGGACGCTTGGACCGGGATCGCGCGGGTGGACGCTGGCATGACATCGGTGCCCGTCGTCGCGACCGCGGCGGACGGCCGCACGGCGAGCACGGCGGCCGTGGTGCTGGCGGGCCGGTTCTCGTCGCTGAGCGAGCCCCTCGAAGGGGGGCTGGGCCTTCGGATCACGGCGGACGGCCTCGCGGATGTGTTGCGCTTGAGTACCGGCTTGGCCGCGCTGCCCACCGTCCTCGAGGGTCTGGTGACGCCGGGTACGCCGGTCGTGACGGGATCTGCGCTCGGTATCGGGTACGAGGTGGTGTTGACCGACCTGTCGCTCGGCGAGACGTCACTCGCCGTCGGGCTTGGCGAGGACGCGCTGACGCTGCTCGTGCAGGTCGATGGCATCGTCGCGGACGTGCAGGTCGTCGCCACTGTGCTGGGGACCGACGTCCCGTTTGACGCGACGCTCCGCGCCTCGCGCCTCTCCGTCACCACCCCGGTCGCGGTCTCCGCCGCAGGCGGGCAAGTCCGCTTTACGCCCGGTAACGTCACGGTGCAGGGAGAAGGGTTTGCGTTGGAGACCCTCGGGCTGCCGAGCAGCTTGGTCGGCGCGATCCCCTTCGTCACCGCGGCGCTCGAGGACGCCGTCGAGAGCGAGGTCCGTGACGCCGCCCAGACCCAAGCCCCCGATCTCGCGCGGGCCGTCGCCGAGGCGTTCGATCTCTCGCTGACCCCGGATGTCCTTGGCGCCCCGTTGCGGCTCGACGCGCGCGTGATGGCGGTGGACGTCAACCCCGAGGCGGTCACGATCGACGTCGACCTCGATGTCGCGGGTTTCGCGGAGGTCGAGGGCCTGCGCTACGCGGGGGTCTACGATCTGCCGACCGCACCGCCGTCCTACGCCTCTGAGGCCCCGCTCGCGCTGTCGGTCCATGACGACGTCCTTCACCGCATCCTGTTCGAAGCGTGGCGCGCGGGGCTGCTGCGCGAGGAGATCGTGCTCGGAGCTGACCCAGCGTTCGACGGTCTCCTCGACGGCTTGGGCGTGACGGAGGGTACGCTCTCGGTGCGGGCGGCGCTTCCTCCCATTCTCGACACCGCGACCGGGGACTTCATCTTGGTGCTCGGCGCGGTCGACGTCGTGTTGTCGGCGCCGGGAAGCGCGCTCGGCGAGACGACCGCGGTCCGCCTGTTTGCCCGGACGCCGTTGACGCCGCGGCTCACGCAGGGGGCGTTCCGCTTCGATCTCGGGACGCCGACGGTGCAGATCGAAGTGCTCGAGACGACCTCGGGCGCTTCGCGAGAGGCCGTCGCTGCCCTGCTGGAGGCCAAGCTCCCCGTCGCTACCCTGCTGGCGGCCGTGACCGAACTGGAGGCTCCGTTGCCGGCTTTTGGTGGCTTGACGATCGACGACGCGACGTTGGCCCGGGAGGGGTCGGGCGTCCGCACCGAGGCCGCGCTGGTCCTCGGGGTGGCACCATGATCGCGCTGGTCTGGGGAATCGCGGCGTCGGCCGCGGGGCTGGATCTTGGCCCCGTCGGCGGCATGGCCACCACCCCCAACGGCTCCGACCCCGCCGCCGTCTGGAACAATCCGGCCGCGCTGGCGATGGGGGCGGGTACCCGCCTCGGCTTCGACGTCGCGCCGGTCTTTGGTGGCATGGACGTTGACCGAGACGGTGCTGCGCCGGACGGCTCAGACTACGCGCTCGAACGGTTCCGGTTCGCGAGCGCGGTGCCCTTTGCTGGTGTGGCCACCGACGCTGGCGTCCGCGGACTTGGCCTTGGGCTCGCCTTCTACGTGCCCACGGGGCGTGGCGCCGCGTCGAAGGAGGCGAATGGCCCGTCGCGGATGTTCCTCCGGGACGGCTTCGTCGGGAGCTACCACCTGGGTGCGGCGGTCGCCTACAACATCAAGGACGTCGTCTCGTTGGGGGCGTCTGCCGCCTATGTCCTAGGCAGTTGGCGGGCCGATCTCGACACGGAGTACGCCTCTGCGCTGTCGGAGGAGCTGACCAACCTCGTTGGTGCCGGTGCTGCTGGCGCCGTCAGCGACGCGATGCTCCAGGATCCCGCGTACGCCACCCGGCTCTCGTTTGGCCCGTTGTGGAGCCACGACGTGACCTTTGGCGCGGGTGTCGTCGCAACACCGCACCCCGCGGTCTCGATCGGGGTGTCGTACCAGCACGGCTGGCGGGCCGATCACCGCGGCCCGGTCGACCTGTCGTTTGGGTGTCCGCCCGAAGCTGACGCGTTGCTGCGTTTCGGTGCCGAGGCGTATGGACTCTGCGGGGCTTCGCTGCGCGGGTCCTCGACGATGGGCCAGGACTACCCGCGGCGTGTGCGTGGAGCGGTGACGGTCCGGACGGGGCCGGTCGACCTGGAGGTGTTCGGCGGCTGGGCGCAGTGGTCGGTGTACCGAGACCTCGACATCGTTGTCGAAGACCTCGTCGCCGTCAGCCCGGAGGTCGACCCTAAGGTGATCGAGGCGGCGACGCAGGCCCGCCCGTGGGCGCGCGATAGCCAAGACAGCTTCCACGTCGGCCTCGATCTTCGCGGTAAGGTCGCTGCGCGAACGCGGCTCGCGGGTCGCGTCGGCTTCGACCGCAAGAGTGTCCCCGACGTTGCGCTATCGCCCAATCACAATGACCTCGACACCGTCCAGACCGGGTTGTTCCTCGGGCAACAGATCGGCATGGGCGTTGAGCTTGGGTTGGGCTGGTACGGGATGTTCGGTTCGCCGCGTGACGTATCGACGTCGGGCTTCTCGTTGCCCCTCGATCCGGCGCAACGGCCCGACGTTCGCTACTGGTTCCCGAACATGAATGGTCGCTACAGCTTCCTTCAGCAGCAGGCGGAGCTGAGCTTGCGGGTGACGCTCGCCAGCCAGCGCGCTCGGATCGGCCGCGAGCGGAGCCCGGGGGACGCGCCATGAGCAAGACTTGGGCGCCGTGGTGGGGCGCGTTCGGGTGGACCTTGGCGGCGTGCGTCGAGCCGGTGGCGTTCGAGGACGCCTGTGGGGATGGCGTGCGGTCCGTCGACGAGGTGTGCGACGACGGCGTCAACGACGGCGCCTACGGCGGCTGCTTGCCGACGTGCCGTGCGCTCGCGCCGCGTTGCGGGGACGGAACGCTCGATGCCTCTGAGGCCTGTGATGACGGCCTCAATGACGGCACCTATGGCTCGTGTGCGTCGGACTGCAGCGCGTTTGCCGGACGATGCGGGGACGCCGAGGTGACCGGTCCCGAGGCGTGCGACGACGGGGTGAACGAGGGCGGCTACGGGGGATGTCAGCCGGGGTGCCTCGCGACGGGGCCTCGCTGCGGGGATGGGGGTCGTGAACGGTCCCGAGGCGTGCGACGACGGCGTCAACGACGGGCTGTGTGGTTCGTGCACGGTCGGCTGCGAGGACGAAGTCCGCGTCGACGCCTTGGTCGGCCTTACGGTGCTCGCCGTTCCCAGCCAGTGGGGGGCGCCGGCGGATGTGCGACCCGACGTCTACGTGGTCCTTCGCGATGCCTCGGGCGAGCTGCTGTGGCGCACCGAGACGCTGACCGATCGCGATCCGCCGGTGTCGTTCTCGTTGCCCGACTTCGACGTTTCCACGCTGGGCACCGTCACCGCCGAGGTGCTCGACGAGGACGGTGGCGCGTTCGGGGCCGATGACCCGCTCGGGACGGTGAACTTCGACCCGTCTGCGGGGAGCGGCGAGGTCTCGTGGCGGGGACTGCGCCTCGCTTGGGACGTCGCCGAGGTCGCCTGTGGCGGCTGACTAGGCCTTCGGCAGGCCTTGCTCGTTCCAAGCGAGCATGCCACCGGCGAGGTTGTATACCGCGAGCCAACCGTTCGCCGCGAGCCAGGCCGCGGCTTGACCCGAGCGTCCGCCCGAACGGCAGACGATCAGGGTAGGCTTGTCCTTGTCGAACTCGTGGTGACGGACCGGCACCGTGGCGAGCGGGACGTTGGTGACGCCGGGCGCCTGACCGAGCGACGAGACCAGCTCATCGGGCTCGCGAACATCGATCCAGACGAAGGCGTCGCGGTGCGCCCAGGCATCGGCGGGCTGAACGTCGGCAAAGCCGCCGGACCGGGGGGACGAGGGTGGCAAGGTGGACATGGTCACTCCTGAGCGTAGATACCTCAGGCTTTATGCACGAACGGTGCCGCGGCGAGTGAAACGCAGCACGGGGTTCAATTTTCGAGGTCCTCTGCCAGGCACAACGACCCCAGCCACACGCCCGTGTTGTTCGCCTCGGCGCACTCGGCCAGCACGCCGACGCCGCCGCCGAGATCGTCACCCACCGCCTCGAAGCCATCCGCGCTCACGGCGAGCGCGGTCGGAACGAGGAAGGTCACGATGCCATCGGCGGTCCCAGAGGGAACGGGGGTGGTGACGAGCTCGGTCCCGATGAGCGTCCGCAGGTCTCCCTCGACCGCGTACAGGCTGAGGCTCACCGTGTTGGCGGGGAGGTCGCCGGGTGAGAGGTTCACGAGGCGCGCGAACACCTCTACGACGTCCGCCACGCAGCTCGTCTCGCAGTACGCCAAGATCTCGGCCGACACGTCGAACGGCCCCTCAAGCTCGCCGCCGCCAGCGTCGACGAACGTCGTCAGGGCAGAGTGCCACGTGTTGTGCGCCTGCCACGAGGCCGGGGGTGCGCTGGGCACAGTCAGGTCGTCGGCGATGTTGGTCACGGTGTAAGCGTGCTGGTTCCACACCTGGCGGGCCGGTCGCCACGAGTTGTCCTCGTCGCCGAAGGCCGTCAGCGCCACGCCGAAGCCGTCGTGGCAGACGAGGATCTCGGCGTGGTCGTCGGCATCGACGTCGACGATGACCGGGTAGTCGTACATCGTCGCCGAGCTGTGCTCGTCGCTGTAGAACTTCCGGCGTCCGGTGGTGCCTTCGTAGGCGATCATCTGGATCTCATCGATGTAGACGACCTCGGGATGCCGTCGCCTTCGAAGTCGAAGATCGAGGCCCCGGTGGCACCTGAGAGGTCTTGGACGGCGTCCTCCCACAGGACGGTGCCGTCGTGGTTGAGCGCCCACAGGGTGTTGCCGCCTGCGACGATGATCTCGGGCTGCCCGTCTCGGTCGATGTCCGCGACCGCAGGCGGGCTCGTGATGTTCCCGCCTTGGATCTCGAACGGGCCCCAGATCACGCGGCCGTCGGTGTCCTGCGCGCGGACCTTGTTGCTCGTCGCGAACACGACTTCGCCTTCCGGGTCGTCGTCGAGCTGCACGACCGCGGGGATGCCGTCTTGCTGGCGGTTGTCGTGCCACAGCACGGTGCCGTCGGGCGCGTAGCGGGCATCTCCGACGATCACCTCTTCGACGCCGTCGAGGTCGAGGTCGGCGACCGCAGGCAGCGAGCCCTCGCTCAGGGCCTGTCCGATCGGCGGCACGCCAAACGACCCGCGACCGTGAATGCCCTTGCCGCGTGTCGTTCCGTCGGCGTTGAGGATGACGCGGCCCACCACGATCTCCGGGCTGCCGTCGTGGTCCATGTCGGAGACGACCGGGGCGGCGGCGTAGTCGAAATCGACGGAATCGACCTTCTCGGACTCCCAAAGTTGGTTTCCATCCTTGTCCCAAGCGCGCAGCGCGTACTCGCCGCCGATGCCGACGAGCCCCGCCTTCTTCACCACGACGCCCAAGATTTCGGGCAGGCCGTCGCGATCGAGGTCGGCGATGGCGGGCGCGGCGCCGTAGCCGAGGACGTCACGGACGCGCCACTTCTCGCGCCCGTTGGTGCCGTTGAGCACGACGAGATCGGTCCTCGCGCCCGGAAGCAGGCCGCCGAAGTTGGCGACGACCTCAGGCGTTCCATCCTTGTCGAGGTCACCGACCACGGGCAGCGCCGTGCAGGACTGGTTCCGGCCCGACGACCACTCGACGATCGGCCGAAAGCCGCCCACGGGCTCTTCGACGGGGACGCACAAGGGGTTCGGTGGGATCGCGGCGGCAGCCGGTAGCTCCACCTCGCACGCCGGCGGCTCCTCGGGCGGCTCCTCGGGCGGCTTGATCACGGTGTACTGGCTGCATGCGCTGAGGGGCAGCAGGGGAGCGAGGAGCAACGTCAAGCGCATGAGGCCTCCGGAGGCGAGATTCTAGCCCGGCGTGACGCCGTGATCGCGGCGGTCCCGGTGAACGCACGGTCAGAAGACGGGAAAGCCCCCGCCCGGATGACCGGACGGGGGCTCGGAGCCGCCAGCAGCTCGTCAGAACTGATGGGCTTCCGTCGACTCGCCGAGGGCGAGCGTGCTGGACTGACCGGCGCTGACGACCTGGGCGACCTCGTCGAAGTAGCCGGTGCCGACTTCGTGCTGGTGCTTGACCGCGGTGTAGCCGATGTTGGCGGCACCGAATTCGGCGTCCTGCAGGTCGGCGTACGCGCTCATGCCGCGCCGCGCGTAGTCGTGCGCGAGCGTGTACATGCTGTGGTTGAGGGCGTGGAAGCCCGCGAGCGTGATGAACTGGAACTTGTAGCCGAGCTTGCCGAGCTCGATCTGGAACTGCGCGATCTGATCGTCGCTGAGGTGCTTGCGCCAGTTGAACGACGGGGAGCAGTTGTACGCGAGCATCTTGCCCGGGAACTTGGCGTGGATCGCCTCGGCGAAGCGACGGGCTTGGCCGAGGTCGGGCGTCGACGTCTCCATCCACAGCAGGTCGGCGTACGGCGCGTAGGCGAGGCCGCGCAGGATGGCGGTCTCGACACCGTTCTGAATGCGGTGGAAGCCTTCCGCGGTCCGCTCGGCCGAGGTGTAGGGGCGGTCGTACGGGTCGATGTCGCTCGTGATCAGCGTGGCGCTGTCGGCGTCGGTACGGGCGACGATCAGCGTCGGGACACCGGCGACGTCGGCGGCGAGCCGTGCGGCGGTGAGGGTGCGGATGAACTGGCTGGTCGGGACGAGGACCTTGCCGCCGAGGTGGCCGCACTTCTTCTCGCTCGCGAGTTGGTCCTCGAAGTGGACGCCGGCCGCGCCGGCCTCAATCATGCCGCGCATCAGCTCGTAGGCGTTCAGCGCGCCCCCGAAGCCGGCCTCCGCGTCGGCCACGATCGGCGCGAGCCAGTGGATGTCCGACTTGCCCTCCGAATGGTCGATCTGGTCGGCGCGGATCAGGGCGTTGTTGATGCGCTTGACCACCGAGGGGACGGAGTTCGCCGGGTACAGCGATTGGTCGGGGTACATCTCGCCGGCGAGGTTCGCGTCCGCCGCGACCTGCCAACCCGAGAGGTAGATCGCCTTGAGGCCGGCGCGAACTTGCTGGACGGCCTGGTTGCCGGTGAGCGCACCGAGGGCGTGCACGTACGGCTCTTCGTGCAGCTGGTTCCACAGACGGTTGGCGCCCAAACGCGCGATCGTGAAGTCGATGCGGAACTTGCCGCGAAGCCGCGCGACGTCG
>JBEIFN010000074.1:0-8574 GCA_040382435.1 Alphaproteobacteria bacterium | reverse complement strand
GGCGCCCCGCGCTGATCGTCGTCCTGTGGGGGCTCGACGCCCACGTGGACGACCCGATGTCCTCGCTGGCCCTGACCGACGCAGCCTTCGCGGCGTGGCTGCACGCCGTCGTTCGCATCGCGGACGAAACCGCCCAAGGCCGGATCGTCGCCGTGCTCGAGGGCGGCTACGACCTCGCGAGCCTGCGGCGCGGCGTGACGCACGCCCTGCGCGCGCTCGCGCAAACCCCATGACGCCCGCCACCTTGCGCGCCGCGCTGGGCCGTGTCCCCGGCGACGCCCCGATGACGCTGGGGACGGGCGATCCGCAAACGGTGCTGGCGCTCGACCACGCCATCTTCCATCGCCGCGCCGACCGGGTCGACCGGGGGCGCCTTGAGGCCTGCATGGGCCACGCCAGCGCCCAGTTCACCGTCGCGCGCGTCCATGGCGCCCACGGCGTCGTCCCCATCGGCTACACGGGCTGGTTCACGCTCACCGACGGCGACCGCGATGCCCTCCTCGCTGGTCGGCTCGACCGCCAGGCCCTGCGTCCCGGGGACGGGGAGGCCGTCTACTTGTTCGCATGGGGCATGCTGCGCGCTTGGCGGGGCCACGGCCGCGCCGCCGAGCTGCTCCGCGCGTTGGGCGAGGCCACACGGGACCACGCGCCCCGCCTCGCGCTGCTCGTCAGCCCCGCAGGCGCCCGGGTGGCGAAACGGTTCGGTCTTGGACCGACGGGTGTGCGCTATGGGAACGAGGCGCTGTGGGCGACCCGAAGCGTCACCGCTCCGTCCACGGCGTGAGCAGCACATCCTGGATGCGCGACGCCCCCGTCAACGCCATCACCAGCCGGTCGACGCCGACCGCGATGCCCGCACCCGGCGGCAGCGTATCGAGCGCCCGCAAGTAGCCCGCGTCGAGCGTCACCGACGGCATCCCCAACCTCGCCCGATCGGCGAGCGCGGCCCGCATCCCCGACAAGGCCTCGGCGCGATCGGTATGAACCGGGAACCCGTCGGCGAGCTCCAAACCCCGCGCGAACAGCTCGACGCGCGGCACGGTCTGCCAAGGGTCGCCCGGCGTGCTCGTACACATGCCGGCGGGCCAGTCGACCAACCACACCGGCGCTTGGGCGCCGAGACGAGGTTGCAGGGCATCGAGCACCAGCGTGAGGGCATCCAACGCGGTGTCGGCCTCGGTCTGCGCGCCCGGCGGCACCTGGACCCCGAGCACCTCGGCGGCACGCGTCGCGAGCGTCGACCACGCCAGACCGGGATCGAGCCCTGCCTGACCCGCGATGGCCTCGCGCACCGAGATCTCCCGCCACGGCCCCGCGCGCCTCGCCGCCGTCCACCACGGGTCGAGGTAGCCAGCCGCAGCGAGCGCGTCGGCGGCCGCGCCCACCAGCCCCTCGGTCTGCCGCTGGATGTCGGTGATCGAGGCGCCCGCCACGCCCCACTCGAGCATCGTGAACTCCGGGTTGTGCGTCGGGCTCTGCTCCCCGCGGCGAAAGTTCGCGCCCCACGTCCAAGCCGCAGGAACCCCTGCCGCCAACGCCCGCTTGATCGCGTACTCGGTCGACGTGACGAGGTAGCCCGCGCCGGGGACCTCGAAGCTGTCCAGGCCCGGGTCGGGCGGCGCACCCGCGGCGAGCAGCGACGCATCGAGGTGCCAGACGCCGGCCGCATCCAGCGATTGATGGATCGCGCGATGGATCAGTGAGCGCGCGGCGAGGACGGGAACCATCGCGGTCAATCCAACCTCCGAGGTATCGACAAAAGGCGCTTAACATGCGCCTCGCGCCACGGTCGGATCCGACAGGGCCCAGATCGGACACCGTCGTTGTTGGTCATGGATCGGGCAATAAACGGCTTTTACACGTAGTGAACCGGCGTGATGGTTGGAATTTTCGGCGTTGCATGTTGTGAGCAGCCATGGATCATGAAAGGATCCACCGGGGAGACCATCCATGGGTTCCGTCGCCACGGTTCAGTTGCCCGCATGGACGCTTCGGTTCGTGCACCCCTCGCTCGAGGGGCGCGACCGGACGCGGGCGCAGCTCGCGGTGTTGATCGCGTTCGCGTCGGCGTTCACGCTGCTCGCGCTCGCGGTCGCGCTCCAAGCCCTGCAGCCGCGTGGCTGGACGGCGCCGATGATGACGGGGCTGATCGTCTGCAACCTGTTCAGCGTCGCCGTGGTGCGCCACACCGGTCATGTGCCCCTCGCGGCACACCTGCAGCTCGGCGCGCTCCTGCTCGCCGGCGTGGTGTTCTGCGCCCCGATCGGCGGCGTCGCCTTCCCGGCCGCGAGCAGCTTCCTGCTGATCCCGCCGCTCAGCCTGCTGTTGATCGACCGCGCCGCGGCGCGCGCTTGGACCTTCCTCGCCGTGGCCGCGCTGTTCGGGTTGACGTTCTTCCCCGCGCCGGGCGTCTTTGCGCCCGACACCGTGTCGAGCCTGCTGCCCCTCGCCCAGCTCGACGTGATGGGACGCGGCTTCTTTACCGCCTCGCTCCAGTCGATCTTGGTGGTCGGCTGGTTCATGATGGACCTGTCGGAGTCGCTCCGGATCCAACACGAGCAGATGCTGGTGCAAGCCGTCGCCGACCTTGAGGTGGCGCGCGACGACGCTGAGGCGGCCAACCGCGCCAAGAGCCAGTTCCTCGCCAACATGAGCCATGAGATCCGAACGCCGCTCAACGGAGTGCTCGGCGTCGCCGAGAACCTGCTGCTCGCGCCGTTGTCGGAGGACCACCTCGCGCAGGTCCGTCTGCTCCACCGGGCGGGCAAGAACCTCAAGGGCATCGTCGACGACCTGCTCGATCTGGCCCGCGCCGAAGCCGGCCAATTCTCGCTCGACGCGGTGCCGACGTCGCTCTCCGAGGTGGTCGACGACGTCGTCGAGGTCCACCGCTACCGCGCCGAGGAGAAGGGACTCACCCTCAACGCCCACATCGACCCGCGCGCCCCGCTCGGCGTCCTCGCCGATCCGCTACGCCTGCGCCAAGTCCTGCACAACCTCGTCTCAAACGCGATCAAGTTCACCGAACATGGGGCGATCGAGGTGCACGTTGCGTTGCGCGGGCCGCAGTTGGCCGACGGCCGTGTGCCGCTGGAGATCGCGGTCGCGGACTCGGGCATTGGCATCCCGTCGCACGCGCTGCCGAACCTCTTCCAGAAGTTCCAACAGGCCGACCTCAGCGCCAGCCGTCGCTACGGCGGCGCGGGCCTCGGCCTCGCGATCAGCAAGGAGATCGTCGACCTGCTCGGGGGTACGATCCACGTCGAGACCTGCCTCTCGGTCGGCACGACGATGCGCGTGCACCTCGACCTGCCGCCTGCGCACCTCGCGTCGACCGACCCGCGCGGCAGCTTCGTCAGCCACGTCGACACCTCGCCGCAGGCCGACGGCGTGCGCGCGCGACGCGTCCTGCTCGTCGAGGACAACCCGATCAACCAAGCGGTCGCAGTTCGCCTGCTCAGCTCGCTCGGCGTCGAGGTCACGGTGGCCGATGGCGGCGAGCCCGCCGTGGAGCTCGTCAGCCAAAACCGGTACGACCTCGTGCTGATGGACCTGCAGATGCCGGGGATGGACGGTCTGACCGCCACCCGAATCCTCCGCACGCTCCCGCAAGCCCAACGTCTGCCGATCGTCGCACTCACCGCCAACGCCTACCCCGAGGACCGCAAGGCGTGTGAGGAGGCCGGGATGAACGACCACCTCGCCAAGCCCGTCTCGCTCAACGCCCTCCGCGAGGCGCTCGACCGCTGGTGTCCCAAGGCGCAGACGCGGCCCGAGCCACGGCGTCACCTCCGCACGATCCCGGGTGGACTCTCCGTCGGCTGACGCGGTGGGTCAGCCCCACCAAGCGCGAAGGCTCGCCTGGAGCGCACCATTGCTCGCCAAGATCCACGGGTCGCCCGGCTGCCACGCCGTACCGCCCTGACCCTCCACGACGCCGCCCGCCTCGGTGATCAGCAGCGCGCCGGCCGCCGTGTCCCATGGCGCCAACCCGAGCTCACAGAACGCGTCCAAACGCCCCGCGGCGACCCACGCGAGATCGAGGGTGGCCGCTCCGAGCCGCCGCACGCAACCGACCTCTGCGAGTGCTGCCGCGAGCCCATCGAGCCGCACCTCCGCGCGACGAGGCCCCGACGGGAACCCGATGCCGACCAACGCGCGCGCGGGCGTCTCGACGTCCGAGACCGACAACCGCGTGGCCCCGCACCAGGCGCCGTGCCCCCGCGCCGCGGTGAACACCTCGTCGCGGAACACGTCGTGCACGACACCCACCTCGACCACGCCCTCGACCATCAGCGCCACCGACACACCGACCTGCGGCACGCCGTGAACGTAGTTGGTGGTGCCATCCAGGGGGTCGACGATCCACGTTGGCGCCCCGCCGCGACGGGTGTCGACGTCCTCCTCCGCGAGGATCGCGATGTCAGGCGTCGCCTCCGCAAGCACGCGCAGGATGGCGGCTTGGCTCGCATGATCGGCGGCTGTGACGGGATCGAAGGCCCGCTTGCCGCGAACCGCGAGCGCGTCCCGCGGGTGGCCCGCGACCACGCGCGCGCCTGCCTCCGCGGCTGCACGCGCAACGGCGAGCAAGTCGGCCCACTTGACCGTCAAGGCGCCTCCCCGCGGGCCAAGCGCCGCTCCGCAGCCACCAAGGCGTCGTAACCCGGACCCGGCGCGCTCCCGAGCGACAGCCCTCGCGCCACCGCCGCGGCCGCGACGTCACGCCGACCCGCCGCCCAAGCGTTGCGCGCGACCGCCAGGGCGACGGCCTGGCCCTGCGCTTGCGGCGCGCGGATCTGGTCGAGGGCGGACTGCCAGTCGACGCCAGCGGCGTCCTCGTCTTCCGCCACAACCTCCTGCTTGCGCGGCGCAGGAGCGGCCGGCGCGTCCATCGCTGCGGCGGACGCCACGCGCCCCGGACCCCGTGGGGCCGCCTTGGCCTCCGCTGCGGCGGTACGTGTGACCGGAGACGACGACACGGCCGACGCTTCCTTCAGCGCGTCCCCCTGGGCGACCGTCGGCTCAGCGGGAACCACCACCCCCTTCGGGGCCGGCGGGGGAGGCGCAGGCGCAGGCGCCGCGATCGCAGCGGCACCGGACGCGGCCGGCGTCGACGCCTGACCGTAGCCACCACGACCTGCGCCCACCCCCTCCGTCACCGCGCCGCCGAGCACACCGCCGACCCAGCCCGCACCGCCAGTGAGGCCGTCCAACGCGCGTCCTTCGAGGTCGAGCGCCTCCGCCCGCCCGCGCAGGGCGCGCGCCTCCGCAGGTTTGCCGGCCGCGTCGGGCACGGGGGCCGACGCCGCAGCGACAGGCTCGGGCTCGTCCGCAGCGGGCGGCGCCGCCTCCAACGCAGGCGACGCCGTCTGCGCCGCGCGCGCCCGGTCCGCAGCGGCATCGTCAAGCGCAGGTGGGCCCTGGTCCGCGCGTGGAAGCACGGCGACCAGCGCCACCGCCGCGGCCGCCAAGGCACCCACGGCGCCAACCACCGGGCGCCACCGCCGGAGCGAGACCACGGGCGCAGGCACCGCCAACGGGCCCGCCTTCAAGCCGCCCAGCACCTCTGCCAAGCCGCCCCGCATCGCCGGCGCACGCTCGGGACGCAGCGCGAGCACCGCCTGGACGACGTCGGCGTCGAGCCCATCGGGCGGCGGCGTCCCCGCCGGGGCCGCGAGCCACGCCGCGAGGGCTTGGGCCTGCTGCTCCTCGGTCATGGCGGGTACTCCTCTCGAAAGGCCTTGCAGGCGCGGTGGAACAGCACGTCGAACGTCGCCACGCTCACGCCAAAGTGCGCGGCGCACGCCTCGCGGCTCTGCTCCTCAAGCAGCCGCATCCGCAGCGCCTCGGCGTAGCGAGGGTTGAGCCGCGACAGGCTCACCGAGACCTCCGCGGCCGTATCGGCGACATCGAGGCCCCGATCGACGGCCTCAACCGGCGCCACGACGGCCTCCGGCTGCGCCCCGAGGCGCTCCTGGAGGGCACGTCCGCGCGTCGAGGCCCGATGCACGTCCATCGCGCGGTTGGTCGCGATGCGGTGCAACCAGAACCACAGGCTGCGTCCTTCCCACCGGTACGTCGCGATCTTCTCGAGCACGGCCCGAAAGCTCTCGCGCACCACGTCCTCGGCGGCCTCGGTCGACAAGCCGCGGCGCAGGACCGACCGATACAGGGCATCGGAGAACCAGCTCCACAACGCGGCGGCGGCGGCACGATCCCCCGCCTGAAGGCGGACGAGCACCGCACGCTCCTCGTCGAGCGACACGGCGGGCGCAGCGCGGAGCGCGACGTCGACCATCGGTCCCCTCCCTCCCGTTGCTCCTGCTTGCCACGTCTGCACCACCACGTCACCCGCGCGCGTTCAACCCCCGGACGCCGGCGCGGTGAGCAGCGTCCCTCGCCCGAGGATCCACCCCGGGTCGAGGGAACGTTTGAGGGTCGCGAAACCTTGCAGGGTCTCGGCACCCACCATCCACGCCAGCTGGTGGACCTTGACCTTGCCGATGCCGTGCTCCGCCGACACCGAGCCTCCGAGCGCCACGGCCCGGCGCGCGAGGTCATCGTAGAACGCCTTGGCCGTCGCCAGCTCTTCGGCCGACGTCGGAAGCAAGTTCAGGTGCAGGTGGTTGTTCCCGAGGTGCCCAAAAAGCACGGACCGAATCGGCGCCGCCTCATAGGCGTCGCACATCGCGTCGAGCCCTTCATCGGGCACGCTGAGGTCGGTACCAAGCTTGGGCATCCCATTGCGGACCACGATCTCGTTGATGCCCGCGGGGATGGCGTGCCGAATGGCGTGCAGCCGCGCGCGCCCGGGCGCGTCGGTGGCAAGCACCGTGTCATCGGCGAGCGCGCCGCCCTCCACGAGCGCCTCCCACCAAGCACCGATGTGGGTGTCGGCGTCGATCCCGTTCACTTCCTGCTCGCAGAACAGCGCTGCGCCCGCACCCGCCGGCACCTCGGCCCCGTGCGCTGCCGCAAGCTGCAAGCACGCGCCGTCGAAGTACTCGATCGCGCGCGGCGACAGGGCGCCCGACGGGTCTTGGCGACAGGCCGCCCGCAGGGTCCGCATGAAGTCGACGGCCGTCGGCCGATCGGGAAAAAACGCGATCAGCCCGATGACGTCGGCAGGCAGGTCGGTGAGGCGAACGGTGGCCCGGGTGATGACGCCCAGCGTGCCCTCCGCCCCGATGAACACATCGATCGCCTCTGCCGCCGGCGCGTACCCCGCGGCCGTTTTGACGCGGGGCTCGGCCCAACGGGGCACCGGCCACGCCGGCGGGACCGGATCGCCGCGACGGTAGGTCGCGACCTCGCCGGTGGGCAGCACGACCTCGATCGCCTCGACCCACGGCCGCGTCGGGCCGTAGCGGAACGTCCGCGCACCGCTCGCGTTGCACGCGATCGCCGCCCCCAACGTGCACTCATGCCGCGACGTCGGGTCCGGGGGGAAGAACCTCCCGGTCGCCTCGATCTGGGCCTGGAACTCGCCGAGCATCACGCCGGCGTCGGCCTCGGCGGTGTCGTGTCCGATGTGGTGCACGGTGCGGAGCAGCTCCATCGACATCAACCACCCGCCGTCGGGCACCGGGCCCGCCGTGGTCGAGGTCCGCGCCGCCGTGACGGTCAGCGGGATGCCGTGCTGCTGGCAATGCGCGACGATCTCGGCCACCTCCGTGGTGTTCCGGGGTCGCAACAGCGCCTCCGCGTGGCCGCGGCGGTTCGACGCATCGGTGAGGTAGCCCTCGATCACCGTGGGATCGGTCACCGGTTCGACACGCATGCCTGCCTCCGAGGGCAGCCGCTAACCCGGTGTCCGCCTCAGCGGTCGCTTTCCAGCCACGCGGCACGGTGGGCGGCGGCCGTCGGGCTCGCGTCGGGGTCGACCTGCAACGTCCACGTCTCGGTCGGCTTAGCGGCGAGCGTCAACGTCAGCGTGCGCAAGGCGCCTCGGCGCGCGACGAGCAGCGACACCACCTCACCGGGCGCACGGCCGAGGACAGCGGCCCCAAGGTCGCCGTCCACCACGCGCACGCCGTCGGCGCCGATCAGCTCGTCCCCCACCTGCACGCCCGCGTCCCACGCCGGCGTGCCGCGCAGCACCTTGCCGACCTTGGCGCCAGAGCCCTCCAGACCCGTCCACAGGGCGGGGAGCGCGTCGGCGGCGGGCTCGGCTGCCGGCTCGAACCGCAACCCGAACCACCGCAGCGCCGGGCCGTAGTCGAGCTCCTCGGTCCCACGCACCCAGGCGTCGAGCTCAGGCTGTAGATCCCGCCCCGCGACCTCGGAGATCAAGGCCTCGAACCCCGCCTCGGTGTAGCCGTCCCCGTCGGCGAAGCGCACCCACGCGAGCCGCATCACCGCGTCGAGGTCAGCACGCCCGCCGGTCGCCTCGCGCACGGCCGCGTCGATCAAGAAGCCGACGACCGCACCCTTGGTGTAGTAGGAGATCTGCCGGTTGTCGGCGTCTTCATCCGGGCGGTAGTGCTTGATCCAAGCGTCGGTGGAGGCATCGGCCAGCGGCTGCACCCGGCGTCCCGGGGTGGTCTGCAGCCCCGAGATCGCCTTGCTGAGCTG
>JBEIFN010000073.1:0-8626 GCA_040382435.1 Alphaproteobacteria bacterium | reverse complement strand
TGTCACGGGGCTGGTTGCCGTCTCGCCGAGGCGGCGGCCTCGACGCCTCCACGCTGCTCGCGCTGCTGGAGCGCCTCGGCATCCTCGTGCGGACCGCAGCGCACGCCGTCCTCGACGACGGGCTGTTTGCCGCGCTCCGCGAGGAAGAGGAGGAGTCGGCCGCCCTCGGCCCCGGCCTCGACGCGCTGGCGACAGCGTTCGCCGACCACCTCGACCACCTGCACGCGACCGCCGGCCGGCTCGACGCATGAGCCGGTTCGTCTTCCTCGCGGGGGAGCTGGCCGACCTCCCCGTCCTACGGCTGGGCGTGGCCGCGCTACGCCCGGCGCAAGCGCGCGCCGCATGGTGGCGGTTGCGCTCCGGCGAGGCCGTGCTCGTCGCGGACCCCGAGGGACGCGTCGATGGCTGGCGCGGCGAGGTGCGCGAACCCAGCTGGTGGGGCCTCGCAGACCGGTTCGCCGGCGTCGAGGATGGCCTGACGCGCCGCGCCCCCCTCTCGGTCTACGTCGACGGCACCGTCGATCTCGCGACAGGGTGGACGGCGGCACCGACGCAGATCCGCCACGCACGCCGGATCCTGCGAGGCGAGGTCGTGCCGCGCCGTGGGTCTTGACCGGCGTTGACGTCGTCCTAGCGAGGGTGATACCGTCGGCGGGACCTGTTTCCGGATGGAGGCGCCCCCATGTCCCGCCAAGACGCTACGACCCACAACCTCGGCCAGATCGAGGAGCAGCTCAAGGCGGTCCTGGAGGAGCGGCTCACCGACCTGATGACCCAGATCAAGTCGACGCAAGCCCTCAGCCGCCAGATCGCCCGGACCGAAGAAGAGCTCGACCGCCAGCGACTGCTGCAAGAGCGCCTCGAAGCCGACCTCGCGCCGCTGCGCAGCGAGGCCACCGCGCTGCAAGCCGAGACATCGGCCCTGCAGGCCGAGGTCGACGCGCTGCTCGACAGCGTCTCGCGGATGCGAGCCATCAAGGAAGAGCTGCTCGCGATCAAGGGCGGCGACGCCACCTGATCGCAGCGCGTTCCGACGCCCCTCGGGACCCACACTCCCCCGCCGGCCCCCCTCACGCAGGTCTCCCGATGCACGGCTCCTCGCTCGAGATCGACACGATCCTCGCGACCCTCGCGGCCGCGGAGGCGCAGGTTCGTTGGCTGATGGCCGAGGCGCTCTCGCCCGCCGCTGCGTACCGGGTCGAGGCCGCGTCCACGGCGCGGGCGCGCACCGCCGAAGCGGCGCTCGACGTCGTACCGCAGCGTCTGACCGGCAACTGGGGCGAATTCATCGAGCTAGAGCCTGGCTTCGAAGAGGCGATCCTCGCGTCGTTGCCCGCCGAACCGCCGCTCGCCGTCGCGATGCGGGCGGTCGCCGTCGGCCAAGCGCCCCCCTCGTTGCCGGCGGACTTCCCCGACGACGGCGCGAGCGCGTGGGAGGCCCCCAGCGCCGAGAACACCCCCGCATGGATGGCGGCCGAGCACGCTGCCGAACACAGCGCCGCGCTCAGCGAGACCCACGCCGCGTGGGAGACCTCCGTCGAGGCGCACGAGAGCGGCACCGACGGCACCACCTGGACGGCCGAACAGCAAGCCGCTTGGGACGCTTGGCAGGCGCAGCAAGCCGCCGAAGGGTACGACGACGGGATCCCTGCGTGGACGCCAGCACCCGCGGCCCACGACGAGGCCATCGCCGAGGCCGACGCGACGCCCGAGCACGGCGAGGAGACGTACGCCGACCACCTGTGGCGCGCCGACGCCGACCCGTGGAGCGCGACCCCGCCTGCCGCTTGGGAGGCGCCTGCCGCCGAGGCCGCCCCAGCCCCCGGCTTGACGCCCGACGCGGACCGGCCCGACACCGCCCTCGAGGCAGCGCTCGAGACCACCCGCGCCGAGCTCACCGTGGAGCTGCCTCGCGCAGCCGATGGCGACGAGCCAAGCCACGAGAGCACGGCGGTCTCGTTCGCGGGACAGGACGACGACGGCCCGCTCGCGCTCGACGACGCCGCCGACGACCCCTCGCTCGTCTCGATCGCCCAAGCCGCCAGCAAGCCCAACCGCGTCGACAGCGTGCGTCTGCGCCGCGATGCCCCAGCACCCGCCCCCGTCGCCGTCGGCCCCGCCGCGCTGACGTCGGGCGCGCCCACCCTCGACGACAACGCCATCCAGCTGTTGTTCGTCCGTGCCCACGACACGGCCCGCCAGAGCGTCGCCGAGGCGGTCGCCTTGTACGGCGACGTCCTCGACGCGCAACCCGAGCACATCGGCGCGCGGTTGGCACGCGGTCGCCTGCTGCTCGACCTTGGGGACTACGTCGCGGCTGCCTCCGACCTCCAGCGCGCCGAGACCGTCGCCGCCGACCGTCCCGACCTGCACGCCGCGCTAGGCGACCTGTTCTTCGCCCGCAAGGACTACCGCCGCGCGCAAGGTCACTACGACAGCGCGGTCGCGCTCGACGGGTCGCACGCCCACGCGCTCTACAAGCGTGGCCTCGGCAAGTACTACCGCAAAGAATTCCCCGACGCCGTCGAGGATCTGGAGCGGGCGAAGAAGCTCGACGGCAGCCTCCCCGGCCTCGACAACTTCCTCGACCGGGCACGGCGCAAGCAGGCATGACAGCCCTCGGCCGCTCTCCCAGAGCGTTGCTGGTCAGCCTCCGGGACGCCGGTGACCCGATGGCAGCCCACGAGCTCGCCTGCTTCGCCCACCACGCGGCGCTGCCAACAACGGCGTTCGACGTCCACGTCATGCAGACCGGACGCCTCCCCGCGTCGGGTCTGCAAGCCTACGACGCGGTGTTCTTCGGCGGCTCGGGTGCGTACTCCGTCCTCGATGACATCGGTTGGATCCGAGACGGTTTCGACGCCTTGCGCACGGTGATCGATGCCCGGCGCCCGGCGTGGGCGAGCTGCTTTGGGTTTCAAGGCCTCGCTGTCGCGCTCGGTGGCGAGGTCGTTCGAGACGACGCGCGAACCGAGCTCGGGAGCGTGCGCCTGACGCTCACCGAGGCCGGCCGCGCCTGCCCCTTGATGGGGCGGCTGCCCCACGGAGGGTTTTGGGCCCAAGAGGGCCACCACGACCACGTGGTCGTCCTTCCTCCTGGCGTGACGCGGCTCGCGACCGGCGAGGTCAGCCTCGAACAGGCCTGTCGTGTCGACGGCGCCCCGTTCTGGGCGAGCCAGTTCCATCCTGAGCTGACGGCGCAGACCACGGTCGATCGCTTCCTGCACTACCTCGACCTGTACCACCCCGAAGGGGGTGACGAGGGCGCGCAAACCACGCTGGCAGCCCTGCGCGCCGGAGAGGACTCCCCCGAGGTCGGCCAGTTGCTCGCCTGGCTCGTGCGCGAAGGGTCGAGTCTGCGATGAACGGCCTTCACACCGTCACCGTCACCTTCGACGTGCTGCTCGGAGAGCCGATCACCGACGCAGCCGCCGTCATCCGCGGACTGGCGCTGCTCGGCGAGCCCTTGGAGCCCGGCGAGCTGCCCGAGGTCTTCGAGCATCGTGGGCTGCGGATGCAGGGCGAGGTGCTCGGGGCACGGATGCGGCTCACGGCGCAGCTGCACGGTCGCACCGCCGTGGACCACGTGCTCACGTTCGTGCACGATCTGGCGGCGCAGTGGGGAGGCGAGGTCGCGCTGACCGAGGTCGACGGCGAACGACGCCATGTGACCGACCGCGCGGCGCTGTGGATCACGCTCGCCGACCTCCGGGACCGCCTGCGCCTCGTGGGCGCGATCGAGGGCGACCGCGACACGCGCGCCGAGGTCCTCAGAGGTCTCTGGGCGCTGCTTCAGGTGTGGGGTGCGGCGATGGAGCTGCGCTACCTGCCCGACCTCGGGCGCATCGTCGCCGTGCGACCGCGCCGAGGTCACGCCTCGACCACCGAGACCGAAGATACCGAGTTCGACGCGCTCGACACGCCCGCGCACCAGGCCCCGTTGGGAACGCACCTCGTCGCGTGGCGGTGGCTCGAAGAGACCTGGCCGTCGCTCGCCGAAGGATGGGACCCCCGGTGACGGTGCCCTTCGTCGCGCGCGAGGGCCAGCGGAGCAGACGATGGGCTCGTCACAGCTCGCGCTGATCGCGCTGTACGTCGTGCTGGTTTCCGGCGCCGTAGCGGCGCTGACCAGCGGCTCGCCGTGGGCCTCCGACCTCGCCGCCGTGGGGCGGCGGACGCGCGCCGCGTTCACAGCGCTGCTGATCGCAGCCGGCGCGTTCGTCGTCGGGTGGGTTCCCAAGGGGGCGTGGGAGCCAAACAACCACGGCCACGAGCGCATGATCGGCGCCTGGCGCGAGGGCTGGCTCGACCCGACCGGCGGCGAGCAGCAGCACGGCCAGGCATGGTTCGCCGCGTGGCGCGTGGTTCGGCACGCCACCTTCGGCGCGGTCGACGTCGGTGGGTTCGACGTCCTCGTCGCGGGCCTCGGTGTAGTGGCGGCGTTCGTCGCGACGCGCGGCCTGAGTGCGAAGGCCGCACGCGGGCCGTGGCAACCCGACGACCACGCCGATGCCACCGCGTTGTGGACCGCAGCGGCGCTCGCCAGCAGCCCGCTCGCGCTCAAGCTCGCCCCCGTGCCCACCGTGCTGATGCTCGGCGCATGCGCTTGGTGGGGAATCGTCGCGCTCGCGGAGCGCTACGCCCGATACGGAGACGCCGCGAGTCGCTGGGCCGGATGGATGGCGGTGGTGTTCGCCACGCAGGTGCACCTCGAGTTCCTGCTCCTCGCCCCCCTCACCTGGGTCGGGGTGGTCGCCGTACGCGCGCCCGCCCGCTTGGCCCAGCTCCTCGATCGGCACGCGGTCGGATCGGCGGTCGCCGCGCTCGCGCTGCTGGCGGCGCACTTCCCGACGTGGACGGCGGTCGACGTCCTCGCGCAGCTCCGGCTGCCGAGCGATCCCGACCCTTCCCGGCAACCCGCCTGGCACGCGCAACGCGTCGCCGCTGTCGCCGTGTTCTTGGCGGCCGCGACCGCGCTCAACGCCGACGTCCTGAAAGGACCCCAGCTGCCGTCGCGGGCGCGACGGGTGCTCCTCGGCGTCACGTGGGCGATCGGGCTGACGGCGAGCGTCGGCCCGGGCGCCATACTCCTCGCCCACCGCGATCTCTGGGACGTTGAGGCGCCCAACGCTGTCACCGCGCTCGTCGATCCCACGTGGCTCCCGCCGCTGCTGCTCGCCGCGCTCGTCGTCGGTGTGCCCGTCGGGATCGCGTCCGCCCCGCAGCTGACGGCGCTGACGCTCGCGCACGGCGCGCTGTTCCTGCTCGTCTACGTCGACCGCTTCGACGCGTTCAGCACCTGGCTGCGGGGGAGCGTCCCGCTGTGGGCCGCTGTCGCGCCGCTCGCTGGCCTCGGACTCGCGGCGTGGAGCCAGGCCGTCCCGCGTGCAGGCCCCATTCTCGTCGGCGCCACCCTGCTCACGATGGTCGTGGCATGGCACCCGGCGATCGTGCGTCCCACCGAGGTGCAGCAAGAACAGCAGCTGCTCGACGCCGCCCGGTCCCTGAAGGCCGACGGGACCGTCGTGCACGGCCTGACAACGGCGGACACCCTCGACGTCCCCGGTGCCGAGCGCTTCGCGTGGCGGTACTTCCGCGGCGTCGTCGACGACACCCTGAGCGAGGCCCCGGCGAGCCCTGCGCCGTCGTTGACCGACCTGCTGCGCTTGCCGAGCGAACAAGCCTGCGGCCGCGCCGTCCTGCTCGACCTCGGATGCGCTCGTCCGGTCTGGTCGGAGCCGTCCAGCGACCCGAGCCAACCACCGCTCGTCGCGCTCGGGGGCCAAGCGTGGCGCGCGTCTCCGCAGACGGCCTTGCCAAAGGCGTGGACCACCGACCCGCGCCAACCCGGTCGCTTGCATCGCATCCTGCCGTGCTGGGGTGCGACGACCCCGGGCAGCTGCGCCGAACCCGATCCGCAAGCGGCCGGCGGCTGCCGGACCTGGCGCTGTGGCCCGGACGCTGGCCCCGCCACCGCGACCTGGAGCGACCCACTCTGCGAGGCCGTGCGGGAGCGTTTCACCCTCGAACCCGTCGTCGCGTTCGAGGTCTCACGTTGGACCGGCAACTGGTACCGGCTCGATCCGCTCGCAGGCGCCCCACCGATCGGGCTGTACCGCATCCAATGCCCCGACGACGCCGCACGCGGGCCCGCGCGTTAGAGGCCACCGGGGAGGTCCCGTGATCCTCGGACTCGACCATGTCGCCATCGCCGTGCCCGACCTACCGCGGGCGATCGCGCGCTTCTGCGAAGACCTCGGCCTGACGCTCGCCGGCACCGAGGACGTCGAGACCGCCCAGACGACCACGGCGTTCCTGCCCGTGGCGGGCACCCGGATCGAGCTGGTCCACCCGCTGCGCGGCCAAGGTCCGATCGCCACCAGCCTCGAACGACGCGGACCGGGGCTGCACCACCTCTGCTTTGCCACCGACGACCTCGACGGCGACGTCGGCCGACTGCGCGCGCGCGGCTACCGGTTCACCACCGAAGCGCCGACGCAAGGCGCCCATGGCACGCGCGTGATCTTTCTCCACCCCAAGGACTTCGACGGCGTCCTGATCGAGCTCGCCCAACATCCACCGGCGGAGCATCCGTGATCGCGATCGGAAGCACGACCTCGCTCGCCGAGCGCAAGGCCCACGCGGGTCAGATGCTGGTGATCGGATTTGCCGGCACCGACGTCGACGACGCGCTGCGCGAGGTCACTCGGACTATCCAACCCGGCGGGTTCATCCTGTTCTCGCGCAACGTCGTCGAGCCCGGGCAAGTGTTGGAGCTCAACGAGGCGTTGCGCGCCCTGCTTCCGCGCCACCTCGCGCCGCTGCGAACGGTCGACCAAGAGGGTGGCCGCGTTCAGCGCGTCCGCGCGCCCGCGACGGAGTGGCCGTCGATGCGCGAGGTCGGCGCCACGCCTTGGGTCGCCGAGGTGGCGCGCGGCCTCGCGACCGAAGTCCGAGCGATGGGGTTCGACCTCACGTTCGCGCCGGTCGCCGACGTCGACAGCAACCCCGACAACCCCGTGATCGGCGCGCGCAGCTTCGGTCGCGACCCGGCCGCCGTCGCGTCCTGCGTCGCCGCGTTCACCACGGCGCTGCAGTCCGCGGGCGTGCTCGGCTGCGCCAAGCACTTCCCAGGACACGGCGACACGCACCTCGACAGCCACCTCGCGCTCCCCACGGTCGAGATCGAGCTGCCGCAGCTGTTGGGGCGCGAGTGGGTCCCGTTCGAGGCCGCCGTTGGCGCCAACGTCGCCACGGTGATGAGCGCGCACGTCGTCTTCCCCGCGCTGGACCCGCACCACCCCGCGACGCTCTCCCCTGTGGTCATCCCCACTTTGCTTCGAGAAAAGCTCAATTATCGCGGTGTCGTCTTTAGCGACGACCTCGAGATGAAGGCAGTCGCGGGGCGTTGGAGCGCCGAGGATCTGGTCCGAAAGGGCATCGAGGCGACGATCGACGTGTTCCTCGCCTGCAAGGAACACAGCTTGCAGCTCGACGTTTTCGAGGCGCTCGTGCGCGCCCAGGAGGCCGACGAGACCATCGCCCGCGCCGTCGCCGAGAGCGCACGCCGCGTCGCCGCGCTGCGCGCGCGGCTCCCAGCTGCCACCACCCGACCGAACCTATCCGTCCTCGGCTGCGAGGCACACGCCGCGCTCGCCGAGCGGGTCCGGCAGTACGCGGCCGAGCAGGAGCCCCGATGATGCGCGCCGCGATGCTCGCCGGGCTGATGGCGTGGACGACGCGCGCCGACGCCGCCCCCGTCTCCTGCGGCCCGCTCCAAACGCCCGCCGCCGAGCGCGGTGCGTTCGTATGGGTCTCGCGCTTGGGCGCGAGGGCAGGCGCCGACGGGTGGATCCCTGTCGTTCCCGTCGACGCGGTTCGCGAGGCGATGGGCAACGAGGCGAGCTTGGTCCGTCTGCTTCAGGTCCTCGGCCGTCGCAAATCCAACCGCGAACCCGGCGTCCCGTACAAGGTCGTGGTGCTCGACGCACGCATCGACGACCTGTGCCGCCCCGTGGCCGACGCGACGCCCGGCACCCCCGTCTCTGGCGTCGCCGCGTGCCCCGCCGCCCAGGTGCCGGGACGCACCCACGGATGTGGCCACACCTTCGACGCCGACGGCACGGCCTCGATCCCCGTCTACAAGGTGCGATGGGTCGACGCCTCCTCCAACGGGTTCTGCGTACTCCCCGTCGCACGGTTCCTCGGACGCTGAACGCTAGGGTCGTTGGTAGACCCAGACAGCCGTGCCGACCACCAGCCGATCCCCGGGCTGCATCGTAAACGAACGCCCGTCCTCGGGCAGCGTGGTGAATCGGCCGCCGACCGAGACCATCCAAGGGCGGAAGCCACCGGGCGCGGCCGGATCACGGTACGCATCGAGGTAGTCCGACAGCGTCAGCTCGCCGCCAGAACCGACCGCGGCGCGCGCCCGAAAGCCGTCGAACGCCACGGCACGCTCGACGCCCACCGGCAGTCCGACGACGCCGAGCGCGACCACCTGAGCATCACCGAGGTCCAACGACAACAGTCGGGACCGCGGGTCGGGCAGCGCAGCGTCCGCGACGAGCCGGAGTCGCACCACGACGTCCTCCGCGCCCGTCTCGTCCCGACGGATGACGCCGAG
>JBEIFN010000072.1:0-8655 GCA_040382435.1 Alphaproteobacteria bacterium | reverse complement strand
TAGACGACCTCGGGGCCCGACGTCAGCGCGCGAACGATGGCACGCGCGACGACTTCAGGCTCGACCATGAACGGGAGCCCTGCGCGCCCCGCCGTCATCGCGGTGTTGACCGGGCCGGGCTTGATGGTCACAACGCGGACGCCCAGCCCCGAGAGCCGGTTACGCAGAGACTCCAAGAAACTATGAATCGCCGCCTTGGACGCCCCGTACGCAGGATGTGTCACACGGCCGCGATCGCCCGCGACGCTGCCGACGCCGACGATCACGCCGGACCGCTGCCGCTGAAACAAGGTGGCGGCCTCGTTGAGCCACGCGACCGCCCCCACGGTGTTGACCGCGAGCACCTCAAGGTCCTTGGTCGTGTCGTACTCGTCGGGTTCGACCGGATGCAGCACACCCGCGTTGTAGACGATCGCGTCGCACCCCTGAAGCCAGTCCACCGCGGCGGCGAACGCGCCCGGGATCCCATGCACCGCCGTGACGTCGTGCGGGATCGCGCGGAGCTTGCCCCCGGCTCCTTCTTCGAGTCGGGTCAGCTCCACGATCCGACGCGACAACGCCGCGACCCGATGCCCGTCGGCGACCAAGGCGCGACACAGCGCCTCCCCGATGCCGACGGACGCTCCCACCACGATGATCCTCATCGCTTCGGCCCCACGGTGTCGGTCGGCAGCACCACGCGAGCGGAGTTGATCCACCACTCAGCGCTGAGACCCAAGAAATGCTGGACGTTGCCGTCGATACGCTCATCCCCCGGCGCGAACCAAGCGACGGCCGCGTCGTCGAGGAAGCTCACTTGGTAGGCGAGCTGAACCTTCGGACGGGTGTAGTTGCCAGGAGCGACCTGCACCGCGGGGAGGATCGCGAGCTTGGTGATGTCGGGCTGGTCGCGCAACGACGTCCAAGGGTTGAGGCCGTCAGGCGTCGTGTGTTGGTGCGACAGCTCAACGCCGAGCCCGACGTGCTCGGCGAGGTAGACCTGCGGACGCACGACCGCCATGACGTCCCAGCGGTCGTCGACGTCAGCGGCGACCCCATCGGCGTCCGAGAACCGCTCGGCGTAGAAGGCACCGACGACCCCCACATGCCGCGTCTCGTGGTTGCCCGTGAGCGCCACCATCCAACTCTCCGCCTTTGCCGCAGAAAGATCCGGAGCCAACCCGTCGATCGGGATCGCGAGCTCGCCGTAGGCCGCCAGCCCGGACGCGCGGCGAAGCCAGAGGTGGACGAAGCTTTGCGGAGCCCAACCCCACAGGCTGGCCTGCACGCCGACAAGGCTGCCCCAGTCCTTGGGGAGCGCGCGCGTGATGCCTGCGCTGAAGGCGTCATCGACGTACTGCGTGCCCGCCGGGACGCTGTGCAGCTCCCCATACGCCTTGACGCGGAACGTGAGGTCGCCGACGGGCACCTGCTGGCTCACACGGAGTGAGGCGACGACGCGCTGACGGTCGAGCACGGGGACGTCGACGCCGTCGATGTCTTGAGGGGCCTGCACCTTGCGCGTCTGGAACTGGAAGTCCTGCCCGAGCAGCCGGTTCGCGCCGACGTGGGCCGCGACCTCCGTACGTCCCGGATGGAACGAGAGGCCACCGCCGAGCGTGTTGAGGTTGTCCATCGGCCAAAAATCGAGGAGGTAGATGTCGTCGCCGCGGTACATGCGGCTGCCCGCCCACACCGTAATCGGCACGCCCGGCAGGAAGTCGCTCGCCTCGGCGTAGAGGTTGCGCAGCGCGAGCTGGGCGTTGAACTGCCCGGTGTAATGAAACAGGTCCCCGGCGAACGCAGGCGTGACCAAGACTTGGAACTTCGCCCCCTCCTTGGTCCGCTGCCGCCACCCCAGGTCGAGCTCCAAGTACGGCCCCTGTTCGAGCCGGGTGCCGTGCTTGACCACGTTGACCGGATCGCCGCGTCCACCGGTGAGATCGAACGTGGCCTGCGCGCGGCCGTAGGAACCGGCGAAGAACTCACCGCCCACCACAGGATCGACGCTTCGCTTACGGAACAGCCCGCGCGGGCGATCGGCCGGTGGTGGCGTGTCGGCCTCGGGGGGGGCCTCGGGGGGGGCGACGGCGTCATGGGCCTCGGCCTGCACGCGCTCGGCGTCGGACGGCTCACCGCCCGCTTGCGCCCAAGCAGACGCCGAACCCGACGCGAGCGCGACCGAGAGCGACAACGCGACGGCTCGACCCATGGCTCCTCCTCGACGCGTACCAAGGCAGGGTGCATCGTAACCGAAGGGCGGACGCGCGCCCCGTCGCGCAGCGCATCGAGCGGCCGTCCTCGACGAAACCCGACGGAAGGGGAACCCGATCACGCGGTTCGCAAACCGAGCTTTTGCGCAACCGATGCCGAGATGGTCCCGAACGCGGCCGCGGTTGCATCGCGCCCGAGCACCGCCGGCAAGCCCTGGTCGCCGCCCGCGCGAATCGCCGAGCGCAGCGGGATCTCACCGAGGACGTCGATGCCATGCGCGGCTGCGGTCCGGCGTCCCCCGCCCTCGCCGAACACCGGGTCGCGGCTGCCATCCGGCAGCTCGTAGTAGGCCATGTTCTCGACCAGGCCGAGCAGCGGAACGCCGAGCTTTTCGAACATGACGATGCCGCGCACGGCGTCGGCCAGGGCCACTTCCTGCGGCGTCGTCACGATCACGGCGCCGTCGATCGGCACCCCTTGGATCAACGTCAGCTGGACGTCGCCGGTTCCCGGTGGGAGGTCCACGACGAGCACGTCGAGCTCGCCCCACGCCGTGTCCTGCAGGAACTGGCGGACGACGCCCATCACCATCGGACCACGCCAGATCATCGCCTCGCGGGGGTCAGCGACCAGGCCCATACTCACGCAAGCGACCCCGTAGGCGAGCGCCGGCACGAGGCGCTTCTGGTCGTCGACCACGGGCTTGCTCGACACGTTCATCATCGTCGGCAGCGTCGGCCCATAGATGTCGGCGTCGAGCAGCCCCACGCGGAGACCGAGCAGCCGCAGGCCGACGGCGAGGTTGGTCGCGACCGTGCTTTTACCGACCCCGCCCTTGCCCGAAGCGACACAGATCACGCGCTGGACGCCGGCGAGCGGCTTCTTGACGATCGGTCCGCCGTGAGGCCCCATGCCCGGGCCGCTCATTCCCGGAATGGGATCGGACGCCGGACGCGGCTTGGCGGCCTCGGGGGCCTTGCGGGCGACGATCGTCGGGACGACGGGTCCGTGAAACCCGAGGCCGCGCAGGTTGGCGATCAACGCCTCGGTCATCGCCTCGCGATCAGCCGCGCCGTGCTGGTCGGCAAAGGCGAGCTCGACGTGCAGCGTGTCCTCGTCGAGGCGCGCACGCGCGATGCCGCCGCTCAGCCACAGGCTGCGTCCCGTGAGCGGGTCACGGATGCGGGTGGCGGCGGGCTGCAACAGGTGCATCGGGTCCATCGTGAGGCCTCCGGCAAGCCGAGGCTAGTAACGGATCACGGCGTTCCGGGCGCGCGGTCGTGACCGACCGGGTCGAGGACTTCACACAGGCCCGCGACCGCGCGCTGCCCGTCGATCCGCAGTGCCCCGTCGTCGTCGATGTCCTCGGCGATACCTTCGATCGCACCGACGCGGACCCTCGCCCCGCGATGCGCCCAGCCCTGACGCCAAGCGTCGAGGACCGCGGCGCGGTCGCGTTCGAGCAGCGCCACCGTTTCGCCGAGGGCGTCGACGAACGCCCTCGCGAGCGTCTCGATCCCCGCCGGTCGCCCCCACGCCGCGAGGTGCGTCGCGGTCGGCAGCGCGGGCGCGTCGTAGACGTTGAGCCCCAAGCCCAGCAGCACCGCCGGGCCGCGCGGCGTGATCTCGACCTCGGCGAGCAGACCCGCGACCTTTCGGCCGTCCGGCGCGAGCAGGTCGTTGGGCCACTTGATGCGAAACGACGGCCCCACCACCGCCCGGCCGGCGACGGCGGCGGCGAGCGTCACCGCGGGGAACGCGGCCAATGGCAGCGAAGGACGCAGCACGACGGTGACCGCCAGCGATGCGCCCGCAGGGGCCTCCCACACCCGCCCGAGGCGTCCGCGACCCGACGTCTGCCGACGCGCCGCAAACGCGTCGAGGTGCGCGGCGTGCCCGAGGTTGGCGCGCGCGAGGTCCTGGGTCGACCCGACCTCGTCCACCCAGGTGATCACGCGCCCGGCACCGGGGTGGCCTCGGCGACACCGCCGGTGACCTGCAGCGAGAGGTCCGCCCACGTCGCCTGATGGATGAGACCGCCCATGCTCACCACATCGAGTCCGAGGTCGGCGATGCGACGCAGCCGCTCCAGCGTCATGTTGCCCGATGCCTCCAGGAACACCTCGCGGCCCTGGTCGCGCGCGACCGCGATCGCCTCCGCGAGCGTGGCGTCGTCCATGTTGTCGAGGAGCAGGCCGTCGGCCCCGGCGCGAATCGCCTCGGGGATCTGGCCGATCTCGGTGACTTCCACCTCGATCTTCACGAGCTGGTGGACCTGCTCCCGGACCCGCAGCACCGCCTCGCCGACGCTGCCGACGGCGGCGATGTGGTTGTCCTTGATCAGCACGCCGTCGAACAGTCCCCACCGATGGTTCGCCGCCCCGCCGTGCCGGACCGCGGCCTTTTCGAGGTCGCGCCACAGCGGCGTGGTCTTGCGCGTGTCGACCAGCCGGAACGTCGCAGGGCCGACGGCGTCGACGATACGCCGCACGTGGGTGGCGATCCCGCACATCCGCATCATCAGGTTGAGGGCCGTTCGCTCGCCCACCAACACGGCGCGGGCGTCTCCGTGAACGCGCGCGACCTCGGTGCCGCGCACGACCGGTGTCCCGTCCGCCACCAACGCCGTGCACGCGACAAAGCGGCCGTAGCGGCGACCCGCCTCCTCAAAGGCCAGTTTGGCAGCAGCGAGACCGCTGACGACCAGATCCTGCTTGGCCACGATGCGCGCCGAAAGCACCCCCGAGCCCGGGATCGTCGCCTCGGTGGTGAGGTCGCCCGGGCCGAGGTCTTCCTCGACCGACATCGCGATGCGGTCGGCGAGCGACCTCACTGCGCCTCCCGGAGCCGCGCTTGCGAGCGCAGGAGCACCTCGTGGCGCGCGGACGCTGCCGCGACCTTGTCACGCAGCTCCTCCACCTTGTCGGCGGGCGCGCGCGCGATGAAATCGGGGTTGTCGAGCCGCTTGGCGAGGAAGTCGAGGTCTTCGGCGGACTTGGCGATGACCTTGGTGAGACGTTCCAGCTCCTCGGCGATGTCGACCACGCCTTCGAGGGGGATCAACAGCTCCGCGCCCCGGACCACGAGCGTCGCGCACCCGACCGGCCGCTCCGCGATCGCCTCGAGCGACACGCCCGCGAGCGCCTCGAGCGCGCCTGCGTGGCGCCCCAAACGTGCGAGCAGCAAGGCATCACCGACGAGGAGCCGCAGCGGAACGCGAGGAGACAGCTCCATCTCACCGCGCAGGTTGCGTACGGCGGTGACCGTGTCCTGCATCCAGGTCACCTCGTCGAGCACGGCGGCGTCGATCGCGAAGTCCTCGGCCTTGGGGTAGGCCGCGAGCGCGACCAGTCCACCGCCCGAGGCCGCGTGGCTCGGAAGGCGATGCCACAGCTCCTCGGTGAACATCGGCATGAACGGGTGAAGCATCCGCGCGATGGCCCCAAGCGTCTGAAACAACGTATGCTTGACGGCGTTCTTGTGCGCCGGGTCGGCCTCACGGTACAGCGTGGGCTTGGTCAGCTCGATGTACCAGTCGCACAGCTCGTCCCAAACGAACGCCCGCGCCTCAGCGGCCGCGTCGTTGAACCGGTACGTATCGAGCGCGTCGCGGACCCGCGCGACGGCGGCCCCGGTGCGCGCCTCCATCCATCGCTCGTACACACTCGGCGCCATCGGCGCCGACGGGTCGTAGCCCTCCGCGTGCATCGTCGCGTACCGGAGCGCTTGCCACAGCTTGGTGACGAACCGGCTCGCATCGCCCACCCGCTTCTCGTCCCACAGGATGTCGCGGCCTTGGGCGCACGACAGCATCAAGGTGAACCGGAACGCGTCGGCGCTGGTGCGCTCGATGACATCGAGCGGATCGACGACGTTGCCCTTCGTCTTGCTCATCTTCTGGCGGTTCTCGTCGCGGACGAGCGCGTGGATGTAGACGTCGGCGAACGGGGGCCTCCCGGTGAAGTGGATCCCCGCGACCATCATCCGGGCGACCCAGAAGAAGATGATGTCGAACGCCGTGACCAACACCGACGTCGGGTAGTAGCGGTCGAGATCATCGGTGCGGTCGGGCCATCCGAACACCGAGAACGGCCACAGCGCCGAGCTGAACCACGTATCGAGGGTGTCGGGGTCCTGCGTGAGCGCGCTGGCGCCACAGCCCTCGCACGCCTCGGGGGCCTGGCGGGCGACGTGGATCTTGCCGCACGCGTCGCAGGTCCAAGCCGGGATGCGATGTCCCCACCACAGCTGGCGGCTGATGCACCAGTCCTGGATGTTGCGCATCCAGCTGTAGTAGAGGTTCTCCCAAGCCTTCGGGTGAAACTTCGTCGCGCCGAGCTCCACGGCGGCCAGCGCCGGACCGGCGAGCGGCTTCATCCGAACGAACCACTGGGTGCTCAGGTACGGCTCGACGATGGCGCCCGACCGTTGGCTGCGTCCGATGGCGAGGAAGTGCTCGTCGCATCCCCGCGCCAGACCGAGCTCGTCGAGCTTGGCCTTGACCGCTTCACGGGCCTCGAACCGATCGAGCCCCGCGAACGGACCGGCGACGTCATTGAGCCGACCGTCGGGCTGAAGGATGTTGATCTTGGGCAGGTTGTGGCGTTCGCCGACCGCAAAGTCATTGAAGTCGTGCGCCGGCGTGACCTTGACGGCGCCGGTGCCGAACGCGGGATCGACCAAGATCGCGTCGCCGACGATCGGGATCTTGCGGTCGAGGAAGGGATGATCCACGGTCTGGCCGATCCGCGCCTTGTACCGCTCGTCGTCGGGGTGGACCGCGATCGCGGTGTCGCCGAGCATCGTCTCGGGACGCGTGGTGGCGACGACGATCTCACCCGAGCCGTCGCTGAAGCGGTAGGCGAACTTGAACAGTTCGCCCTTCTCCAGCTTGGTCTGGCCGCGGGCGTCCTTGGCGTACTCGACCTCGAGGTCGGAGAGCGCCGTCTGATCCATCGGATCCCAGTTGATCAGCCGCTCCGCGCGGTAGATCAGCCCTTGCTCGTGCAGGCGCACGAAGTGTTCGACCACCGCCTTTTGCAGGGCTTCGTCCATCGTGAACCGCTCGCGCGACCAGTCGCACGAGACGCCGAGCCGCTTGAGCTGGCTGACGATCGCGCCGCCGGTCTCGGCCTTCCAAGCCCACACCTTCTCGATGAAGCCCTCACGCCCGAGCGTGCGGTAGTCGATGCCCTGCGCTTCGAGCTGGCGACGGACCACCCATTGGGTGGCGATGCCCGCGTGATCGGTGCCGGGCACCCACACGACGTTGAAGCCGTCCATCCGCTTGTAGCGCACCAGCACGTCTTGGATCGTGTTGTTGAGCGCATGACCCATGTGCAGACGCCCGGTGACGTTGGGCGGCGGGATCACGACCGAGAACGCGGGCCCCGGGCGGGCTGGGTCCGCGCGATCGACGTCGGCCTCGGCCCACGCTTGGGACCACCGGGTGGCAGCGGCGACGGGATCGTAAGAAGACGGCAGCTCGCCGGACGACATGGGGACTCCTCAAAGGTCGCGCCCCCCTAACGCGTCGGCGACGCCATCGCCTCGCGACGGAACACGACGGCGTGCTCCCAACGCACGCTGTCACGCGCATGGTCGGGTCGCGCGAGGGACGCGCTCGCCTCGAACGTCAACCCCGCCAGACGTGCGCCGACCCGCGTGGGTTCCAACGCATCGATCGGGCCGGAGCGAACGAGCCCGTCTCCGATCACGACCACCATCCGCCCCCCGGGCGCGAGCACCGAGGCGGCCGCCGACATCCAGGCGTTGGTGTCGCGCCGCCAAGCGACCTCGGCGCCTTCCGGGTCGACGTTCCAAACCCGGCGAGGGCCGATCTCGGCGGTTGCGTCGCTGTGAAATCCGAGCCAGAGCTCGCGGAGGTCTTGGTAGTCTTGGTAGTCGTAGACGGCCGGGTACGGCGGGCTGGTGACGATGCCCTGCACAGCCGGCACCCCGTCCGGCGTCGTGCGCGCGTCGCCCGACGTCACGGTGACCGCGCCCATCGCGTCGCCCAGCGCGTCCCAAGCCTCCAGACGCCGTGCGATCTCGCGCACCTTGCGGTGGAACCACGTCGCGGTCGTGCCCGGCGGGCGCGGCGGCCGTTCGACGAACCGTCGAACGGTGTCGGCCTGGCGATGGCTCACCTTGACCAGCATCGACGAGAACGCCCCCCACAACAGGACGCCCACCGGATCCGCGGCGTCGGCGGGGCCGCACGCCGACCGCAGGTCGTTGCGCAAGCTCGTCAGCTCGGCGAGGGTTCCCTCGTCGTACCAGTCGCGCAGCGCAGGCGGGAGGCGGTGCGAGGGTGCAGGGGCGCGGCGCGCGGCTTCGGTCCAGCGACGCGCGAGCGAGCGCGCTTCGGTGCGGCCAACTTCGTCGATCCGAAGCGTCCGCAGACGGGCGACGAGTCTGGCCACCGGAGACAGGTCGCGTCCCCACGCGCCGCGCCCCGCC
>JBEIFN010000071.1:0-8747 GCA_040382435.1 Alphaproteobacteria bacterium | reverse complement strand
GGATCGTGCCAAAGATCGGGTAAACGTACGGTGCCGGGTTCTCGAGGAAGATGACGTCGTTGCGCTGGGCGAGGAGCACGGCCTCTTCGACCGTCGGCGCGTCGCTCGGCACGAGGATCGTGCGCGCGGAAGCCTCCGACAGCCAAAGCGAGAACAACGCGACCATGGGGACCTCACGAGACCGGACGGTTTGGTCTTAGGGTACCACGGTCGGGACGGGTTCGTCGCGGTCGCGGAGCAATCGGCGCGACGTCGGGTCGATCACCGCCGCCGGCCCTACCGAGGGCACGCTTAGAGAGGCGCGGCCTCGGCGGACGGAGATCCGCTTGGGACGAAGAACGCCGCCGGTTGACCCTCGCGCGCGGGCGGCGGGGTCCAATCGGCAGAGAGGCTCGCGTACCCATCGCCGTCGCGGCGGAGGGTGTCGACCTTGATGATGCGCGCGCGCTCGGGGGTCTCCGTGAGCAGTCGAAGGATCTCCCCGGGCTTTCCGGGCTTGCCCTCGGGGGAGTTCACCAGCGTGGCGCGCACGACGGGTGCGCTTCCCGGCACGATCTCGAGCGACCGGATCATCGGGCGGACGTTGACCTCGACCATCACGAACTCTTCGCGACCGCGCTTGTCCTTGCGCTTTTGTCGGCGCGGCACCATCACGACCTCGGCGGCCATCAAGGCCTCGACCCCGGCCGCGATGCGCTCGAGCGGTTCGTTCGGGAACACGAGCGTGTAGATGCCGCCGACGTTGAGCGCCATCAACGACGTGTGCTTGAGCGGGACCTCGGTCACATCGAGCGCCTCGAACCCCTCGGGCAGCGTGGCCTGCAACGCGGCGAGGAGTGCGCGGCCGTCGATCGCGCGGGTCAGCTCGACGTCCATGTACTCGCCGAGGCTCTCCTCTCCGACCGGAAGAGCTGTGGAGAACGCGATCTTGGGATGGGGATGGAAGCCCTCGCTGTACGCGAGGGGCGCTCCCGCGCGCCGCAACGCCCGCAGCAGCGCGTTCATCGTCTCGAGGTGGCTCAGGAACCGCGTCGGGCCGGTACGCGACAGGCGGAAGAACAGGCGCTGCTCGGTCGGCTTGGCGGCGGTCGGTGGCGACTCCTTGCGGCTCCAGACCGCCTCTTGCTTGCGCCCGTCGACGTTGTCGCGGAGCATCGCGGCGCACAGCGGACGCTCGGCGTCGATGACCCCGCACTTGTGGCACCGCTTGTGACGGCAGTCCTGCGCATGCTGCAGCTCCAGCGCGCGCTTGTAGTCTTCGACGAACCAAGCTTTCGGGATCAGGACGTCGATGTGGTCCCACGGCAGCCGCTCGTCGAGGTCGCGCTCGCGGAGTGCGTCGGCGCAGTCGTAGTTGACCTCCTCGATGGCTTGCTCCCACAGGTCCATTCGGAGGTGCTCGGTCCATGCGTCGAAGCGCGCGCCGCGACGGAACGCCGCCTCGAGCAGGTCGGCGCTTCGGCGGTCAGCGCGTGAGAACAGGCCTTCGAGCCAGGTCTCGTCGGGCTGGTGCCGGCCGAACTTGATGTCGGGGTGGTTGAGATGCGCTTCGAGGAAGCGCTGCCGCGCCTCGGTTTGGTGGCGGTCGATCTGAGGGGCCCACTGGAACGGCGTGAACGGCTTCGGGACGAACGTGCTGACGCCGAGGTTGACGCGGTTCCGACGGTCGTACTTCTTGCCGACGAACAGCGTCCGACGCGCGAGGTCCGCGATCGCCACGACATCGTCCTCACGCTCGGTGGGCAGGCCGATCATGAAGTACAGCTTGACGTGCTGCCAGCGTAGCCCGTAGGCGCGTTCGGCCATGCCCAGCAGCTCTTCATCCGGGATCCACTTGTTGATCAGCGCGCGTAGGCGCGGGCTGGCAGCCTCGGGCGCGAACGTGAGCCCGGTGCGGCGGACGTCGGCCACCATGTCGGCGAGGTCGACGGAGAAGCTGTCGAGACGGAGCGAGGGGAGGCTGACGGCCACGTTGGCGTCGCGCACGGCCTCGACCGTGTTCTCGACGAGCTGGCGCACGCGGCTGTAATCGCAGGTGCTGAGGCTCACGAGGCTGACCTCCTCGTAGCCCGTGGACGCTAGCGTCCGTCGCAGCAGATCGTCGACGCGCTCGAGCTTTCGTTCACGCACCGGCCGGGTGACCATGCCGGCCTGGCAGAACCGGCAGCCCTGGGTGCAGCCGCGAAGGACCTCCAAGCTGACCCGATCGTGAACTTGTTGGGTGTAAGGCACGATGTAGTCGGTGGGGAACGTGGCGCCGTTGAGGTCGCGTGTCAGGCGCTTGCGGACCTTCGGAGCGTCTTCGACGGGCAGGATCCGGCCATCGGGGAGGGTCTCGAAGGGGTAGAGCGCGGGGACGTACACGCCCTCGACCTTGGCGAGCGCCTCGAGCTGCGCTTGGCGGGGCTGTCCCTTGGTCGCGCGGATCACCTCGGCGATCTCGACGATCGCGTCCTCTCCGTCGCCGATGACGAAGAAGTCGAGGAAGGGCGCGAGCGGCTCAGGGTTGAACACCGCCGGCCCGCCGGCGAACGTGAGCGGGTAGCGTTCGTCGCGGTCGGCACTCCGCAGCGGCAGGCCCGACAGGTCGAGGATGTTCAGGATGTTGGTGAACGTCAGCTCCGACTGAAGGGTGATGCCGAGCCCGTCGAACGCAGCGATCGGATCCTTCGACTCTAGGGCAAACAGCGGCAGACCCCGGCTACGGAGTGCGCGCTCCATGTCGAGACCGGGGGCGTAGACGCGCTCGCACGCCGCCCACGGCAGGCGGTTGACGCACGTGTACAGGATGTGGATGCCGAGGTTGCCGAGGCCGAGGTCGTACAGATCGGGAAAGCACAGCGCGAGGCGGACGTCGACGCCGTCGAGCGGCTTGCGCGTCGCGTTGACCTCGGTGCCGAGGTAGCGCGAAGGCTTCTCGACCGTGGCGAGGATCTCTTCGTCGAGGATGCGGGCGAGGTTCATCGGGGCCTCAGGGAAGCCGGCGGGGTTAACCGGTCGGCCTGCACCGCGCCCGATGTCGTGACGAACGGCCTACTTCGCCTTGATCTTTAGCGTCTGGCCGACCTGAATCGAGGTGCCTTTGAGGCCGTTCCAGCTCTGCAGCTCGGACACCGACACGCCGTACTTCGCCGCGATCACGCTGAGGCTGTCGCCGCTCCGCACCGTGTAGGACTTCCAGCTCGACGAGGACGAAGATGACGCGCTGCTCGACGAGGACGTCTTGCTGACCGCACCCTTGACCACCAAGGTTTGGCCGGGCTGGATCGTCGTGGACTTGAGGTGGTTCAGGGCCTGCAGGTTCGCCACGGTGGTGTCGAACTTGTCGGCGATCGCCCCGAGGCTGTCACCGGATTTGACCTTGTACGTGGTGCTGCTCGTGGTGCTGCTCGACGACGGCGCGGACTTGGGTGCGGAGAGGACGAGCACCTTGCCGGCCGGGAGCATGTCGCCCTTGAGGCCGTTCCATGAGGCGAGGTCCTTGACCTCGATGTCGAAGCGCTCGGCGATCTCGGAGAGCGTGTCGCCGCTGCGCACGGTGTAGCTCGTCGGCTTGGGCGGCGGCTTGGGGGGACCGGGATGCGGGCGCGCCTTGAAGCCGCTCGGCACCCACAGCGTCAACGACTGCCCCGGCTTGAGATCCTTCGACGAATAGACCTTGTTCCAACGCGAGACGTCCGACCACTCCACATCGTACATCGTGGCGATCACGCTGATCGTGTCGCCTGCCTGCACCTTGTAGGTTTGCTGAACGAGCTTGGGCGCCGTGGTGGTGGGCGGAGGCGGGGGGGGCTTAGGCGGCGCGGCGGCCGTCACGGTGGTCGTGGGCTTGCTCGCCGTCGTCGTCGCGCTCGACGACGTCGTGGTGGTCGTCGTGTTCGTTCCCGGCTTCGCCGACAGGCGAAGGACCGTCCCCACCTCGATCACGTCGGCGTTGCGGACGCCGTTCCACGTCTGCAGGTCGGTGAGCGACGTTTTGGTCTTCTCGGCGATCAGCGCGAGCGTGTCGCCGCGCTGTACGACGTAGGTGCCGTCGGCCGGCTTGGTAGCAGACGACGAGGAGGACGACGTGGTGGCGGTGGTGGTCGTCGTCGGCTTGGGCGTGGTGCTCGCGACCGCGACGAGGAGCGACGGATCGACGTCTTGACCGGGCCGTACCGGGACCACCAAGGTTTGACCTGGGGAGATCGCCGAGGCACTCGACAGCGCGTTGGCGTACACGAGGTCTTGTGCCTGCAAGCCGTACCGGCTCGCGATCGAGGCGAGCGTGTCTTCGGAGGCCACCTTGACCTTGACGATCCGCAGGCGCTCGGCGGCAGGCACCGCGTCGAGCTTGGCCAGCACCGCGCGCGCGCTACCGCGCGGCACGTAGACGTCGGTCTTGCCCTCTGGGGTGGCGTAGCGGAGCAGCGCGGGGTTCACGCTGCGGAACGCGCCCTCGTCGAGATCGGCGAGGTCGGCCAAAAGTCCGACGTCGACCGCGCCCTCGATCGTGACCTTTTCCACGTCGAGAGGGGACTCACGCGTGAGCGACGTAAAGCCGTAGCGCTCGGGGTGGTGCCCGATGATCGAGGCCGCCAGAATCTTGGGAACGTAGCCCTTCGTCTCGGAATGGATCAGGTCTTGCGCGACGAGGTCCCAGTAGGTGGCCTTGCGGCCCTCGGGGACGCGCACCTGGGTGAGCGCGTTGCGAATGCGGCCGGGACCGGCGTTGTACGCGGCGTAGGCGAGGTACCAGTCGCCGAACATGTCGTGGAGCTCGCCGAGCATGCGCAGCGCGGCCGGCGTGGCCTTGAACGGATCGCGCCGCTCGTCGAGCCACCAGTCGACCTTCAAACCGTAGTATTGGCCGGTGGTGGGGATGAACTGCCACAGGCCCGCGGCGTGCGCGCTCGAGTAGGCGTTGGGGTTGAACCCCGATTCCATCATCGAGAGGTAGATCAGGTCCTTGGGCAGGCCAGCCTTGGCGATCTCGGCTTCGATCAGCGGCTGGAAGCGACCCATGCGCTGCAGGTAGATCTCGAAGCTTTTGCGGTGCGTACCGAGGAAGTACTTGAGCTTGGACTTGACGAGGTCGTTCAGCTCGATGGGGACGTCGAACTCGGAGAGGTCGATCTCGTCGAGGTGCAGGGGGTCGCCCGCGAGCGCGGCGGCGGGGTCATCGTAGAAGTCGGTGGGCACGGTGACGGCGACCGGCGCTTCGGTGGCGGCCGGTGTCTCATCGACCTTGCGTCCCGTGCGCGCGGGCGGCGCCGCCTGAGCGGGCTGCACCGGGGGAGCGGGTTGTGCAGGCTTGTTCGCCGCCTTGCCGGTGGCCGTGGTGTTGGGGGCGGCCTCGGCGGGGGCGGGCTGAGCGGGGGCTGGGACGACGGGAGGCGCGGAGCCCATGCGCCCGACCCAGTCGTCGAGCGTCTCGGTCTGCTGCGCGTGCGCCGGATGAACCAGGTACGGAAGAGCGAGCAGGGCGAGCTTGAGGACCATGGAGACTCCAGCGGTTCGTCCCGGTGATCTCACACGGGAGCGATCAGCGGTCCACGGAGGATCGCCGATTTTGGGTGGCTGTATCCAAAATAACGAGGTTGGATCGTGAGAACGATCCGGTGATTTCTATGCCAACGGAAGGACCCTCTACGACCTACGCGCCATCCGCGTGACGGCTAGGGGGGCGTGGTGGCGATCGGGACGACCTTGGCCGAGACGCCGGTGACGCCGGAGCCTGACGTGGCGGCGGCGATGCCGGGGACGGCATTGTCGGCGGCCTCGCGCGACGCGTAGCCTCCCACCGAGACGGTGAAGCGCGGCTTGCCATCGGTTCGGACCAACGTCCACCACACCGGCTGTTCGCGGTCGAGCAGGTGGGTGCGCAACCGCTCGGCGGCGTCGGCGTCGTCGAAGGCACCGAGCTGGACGGTGAACGCCCCGTCGGGGGTCGGGTCGGGGATGAAGGACGGTGCGCCGCCGGCCGAGCTGACGGTGGCCGAGAGCTCGGCGGGTTCGGGGGCGCGCGTCGGGACGGGAGAGGCGCTGCCGTCGGCGAGGAGCTCGGGGTACTTCATCGCTGGGCTTGCCGTGGCGAGCGTGCTGCGCTCGATCTCGGCGAGGAGTGCGACCAAATCCGTGCCGGGGACGACGTCGACCAACGACGGCGCGCGAGGCCGGCTGTCGCCACCGTTCGCGCGTCCGAGCCAAAAGCCGAGCGCGAACGACGCCGCGACCGCGCTGAACGCCGTGATCGCCCAGGCCTGCACGTGGCCGCGAGAGACCTCGATGCTGCGTGCGTCTCGGAGGCGAGCGAGCTCGGACATGGTGACTCCTTGGGGCGTCAGGGCAGGGGAGGCCAGCGGAGGACCTCATACGTGACGTCGACGACGACCGCCCCCGGATGGCCCGAGATGGCGTCTCGGAGCAGACGTAACGTCCGGTCGACCGACGCGGCATCTCCGCTCACGGTGCTGAACGCGAGCCGTGCCGAGGAAGGCGGGCCGTCCTCGTCGATACAGCACCCGGCCACCTCGAACCGGGCGCGGAGCCGGTCCCGCAGGCTCGCCGTGACTTGTCGCCGGTCCTTGAGGCTGCGGGCGCCAGGGATGCGTAGGGTGGCCCGCAACACACCGAGCGCGACGGGAACGCCCAACGGGGGCGAGGGGAAGAACCCATCGCCCATCCGTCAGCCCGAGTGCGCGGCGTCCTTGCCGGGATCGACGCGGACCATTGCGTACGCCTCGACGATGTCGCCGACCTGGACTTCGTCGTAGCCGTTGAGCGACAGACCGAACTCGTAGCCAGCGCTGACCTCGCGGACATCGTCCTTGAAGCGCTTGAGGCCGCTGACCTCGCCGCGCCAGACCTCTTGGCCCTCGCGCAAGACGCGGACCTTGCTCGACCGGGCCATCTTGCCTTCGAGGACGTAGGAGCCCGCGATCGTGCCGATCTTGGAGATGCTGAACAGGGCGCGGACTTCGACCTTGCCCTGAAGCTCCTCTTCGTAGACCGGCTCGAGCATGCCCGTCATCGCCGCGGTGACGCGGTCGAGCAGGTGGTAGATGACCTCGTAAAGCTCGGGCTTGACGCCGTGTTCGTCGGCGACCTTGCGCGCGCGCGGATCGACCTTGACGTTGAAGCCGAGCAACAGGCCGTCGTTGGCCGCCACGAGGTTGACGTCGGTCTCGGTGATGGTGCCAACCCCGTCGTGGAGGATGCGGACCTCGCACCCGCCGACCTTGATCTGCGTGATCGCGTGCTTGAGAGCTTCGAGGCTGCCCTGCACGTCGGCCTTGACGACGACGTGCAGCGTCTTGAGCTCTTCCTGCGTGGCCAAGCGGCGCAGGTCGTCGGCGGTGCGGCGACGGTGCTTGCTGAGCGCCGCCTCGCGCTCCTGATCCGCGCGATGCTCGGCGAGCGTGCGCGCGTTGCGCTCGTTCGCGGTGACGGACAGCGTGTCGCCGGTGCGAGGAAGCCCGCTGATGCCGAAGATTTCGACGGGCGTGCTCGGCCCGGCCGTCTTGAGCACCTTGCCCTTGAAGTCGGTCATCGACCGGATGCGGCCGTAGACCGAGCCCATGACGATGTGGTCGCCGGCCTTGATCGTGCCTTGCTGGACGAGGACCGTGGCGACGGGTCCGCGGCCGCGCTCGATGCGCGCCTCGACGACCGTGCCTTCGGCGTGGCGCTCGGGGTTGGCCTTGAGGTCCAACACCTCGGCCTGCAGCAGAATGACATCGAGCAGGTCGTCGATGCCTTGCTTCTTGAGCGCGGAGATCGCGGCGTACAGCGTCTCACCGCCCCACTCTTCGGGCTGCAGGTCGAACTCGACCAAGCGCTGCTTGATCGCGTCGGGGTTCGCGCCGGGCTTGTCGCACTTGTTGACGGCGACGACGATCGGGACCTTGGCGGCGCGAGCGTGGCTGATCGCCTCGACCGTCTGCGGCTGCACGCCGTCGTCGGCGGCGACCACGAGGACGACGATGTCGGTGATCGAGGCGCCGCGGGCGCGCATCGTCGAGAAGGCGGCGTGGCCCGGCGTGTCGAGGAAGGTGATCGTCTGACCCTTCGCCTCGACCTGGTAGGCGCCGATGTGCTGCGTGATGCCACCGGCCTCGCCCGACGCCACCTTCGCCGACCGAATGGCGTCGAGGAGCGTGGTCTTACCGTGGTCGACGTGACCCATGATCGTGACGACCGGCGAGCGGCGGACGGCCTTGTCGTCCTCTTCCTCGACCGTGACGTGCTGGAGGAACTGGCCCTCGTCGAAGGCGACGTTCTCGATCTCGTAGTCGAACTCTTGGGCGAGCAGGGTGGCCGTGTCGAGGTCGAGCGGCTGGTTGATCGTGGCAGGGGTGCCCAGCTCCATCAGCTTCTTGATCAGGATGGTCGCCTTGAGCGACAGCTCGTGCGCCAGCTCCGCGACGGTGACGGCACCGTCGATGCGGATCTTGCGCTTGGCGGCGCTCTTGGGGCCCGCAGGGACGGCGGGCGGTGGCGGCGCGCCCTTCTTGCGCTTGCGCAGGCGCCCGCGCATCGCGAGCTCCATCGCGTCGGGCTCTCCGCGGCCGCGACGGCCACGGTCACCGCCCGGTGCGCCGCCGCCGGGCTGGCCCGGGAAGGCGCCCGCGGCGCTTGACATTGCAGGACCGGTGTCGGCGCGGCGACGACCGCGCGAGTCGGTGCTGGCGGGCGGGTTGGCGGCGCGCTGCGCGGCGCGGAACGCCTCGGGGTTGCTCGGGTCGTAGCCGGGCGGAGGGCGGACG
>JBEIFN010000070.1:0-8924 GCA_040382435.1 Alphaproteobacteria bacterium | reverse complement strand
GACGCGCCTTGGCCGCCGCCGAGCGACTGGACGTGTTGGTCGGCTGCTTCGGGGTCGGCCTCGAGCCGAAGGGCGGCGGCGACCCACAGGGGCTTCGGCGCGCCGCGCTCGGTCTGGTCCACACGCTGCTCGCCGCCTCCTGGCGCGGCGACCTCGACGGCCTGTTCCAAGCGGCGGTGGGCGTCTACCACCAGCACGCCACCGGTCGTCCCGGGTTCGAGGGCTGGACGGCGGGGGTCGAAGGCGGCTCCGCCGATCCGGCCGGGCTGGGCAGCCGACTCGCCGTGTTCACCTTGGCGCGATTCAAGGCGTGGCAGGTCGATCTGGGACGAAGCGCCGACCTCGTCGACGCCGTGCTCGCTGGCTCGAACCGCGACCTCGTCGATCTCGCGGCGCGACTCGACGCCTTCGCCGGATTTGCCGGCACGGGCTCGTTCGCGACGATCCTGCAGACGTTCAAGCGCGTGATGAACATCCTCGACCAAGCCGAGGCCGCGGAGGCCGACCGCGCCTCGCTCGTCGAGCCCCAGGCGCTCGATCTGTTCGACGCCGCCACCGGTGTCGGGTCGGCCATCGACCGCGCCGAGCGCGACGGAAGCTGGTCCGAAGCCCTAACGGCGGTCGTGGGTCTGACGCCGACCATCCAAGCCTTCTTCGACGGGCTGTTGGTGAACGACCCTGATCCCGTCGTCCGCGCCCGCCGCCAAGGCACACTCGTTCGCGTCGCGACGCTGCTCGCCCGCGTCGCCGACTTCCGCAGGATCTCCACGCGCTAGGACGCACCGAGGCGTTGCAGGACAGCGCCTCCACTTCCCGTTACACTCCCGACCTTCGCGGAGGCCCCTATGGACCAGCTCGTCAACATCATCGCGATCATCTCCCTCATCGCGCCCGCGGGCGTCGCGACCGGGCACGTCGTCATCGGCCTGATCATGCCGGGCCTCCTGAGCATCGGCGCCATGGACGGCGAGAACGGCTTCAACCGCTGAGCGTCCCTCTCCCCCCCTCCCCACGGCAGGCGTCACGGAACGTCACGCCGTCGGCATGTCCGTGGGAACGCGCTACGTGAGCCAGACTCACGTGGTGGTGCATGCACAGTCGGCTCTCCCCAGCACGCGATCTGGCCGCGGCGCTGGTCGTGTTCCTCGTCGCTCTTCCGCTCTGCCTCGGGATCGCGATCGCGAGTGACGCGCCACCCGTCGCCGGGATCGTCACCGGGATCGTCGGCGGCGTCCTTGTCGGGGCGTTGTCGGGGTCGCACACGGCGGTCAGCGGGCCGGCGGCGGGCTTGGCGGTCATCGTCGCGTCCGGCATCGCGGCTTTGGGCTCCTACGAGGCCTTCCTGGCATCGGTCCTCATCTGCGGCGCCCTCCAGATCGGGTTCGGGTTGCTGCGTGCCGGGTTCCTCGCGAGCTTGGTCCCCGCCTCCGTCATCCGCGGGATGCTCGCAAGCATCGGCATCATCGTCATCCTCAAGCAGATCCCGCACGCGCTCGGCCGCGACGACGACTACGAGGGCGACGAGTCATTCTGGTTCCTCGCCGGCGAGCAGAACACCTTCACCGACATCTTCGAGGCGTTCCTGAGCTTCAGCCCAGGCGTCGTCATCGTCTCCATCACGGGCATCGTGTTGCTGTGGGTCTGGGACCAGCCGGCGATCAAGCAGCAACCCTGGGCGCTGTGGCTCCCCGGCCCGTTGGTCGCTGTCGCCGCCGGGGTCGCACTCAACGGCGTGTTCCAGCTTGCGGCGCCTGCGCTCACCATCGCGGCGGCCGATGGCCACCTCGTCGCCGTGCCCAACCTGCTGCGCGGCGACGTCGTCTTGCCGTTCCCCGATGTCTCCGCGTTTGCGAACGCGGCGACCTGGACGATCGGTCTGGAGCTCGCCCTGATCGCGTCCCTCGAGACGCTGCTGTCCCTCGAAGCCGGCGACCGCATCGACCCGCACCGCAGGACGTCACCGCCCGACCGGGAGCTGTTCGCGCAAGGGGCAGGCAACATCGTCGCAGGCCTGCTTGGCGGGCTCCCGATGACCGCCGTCATCGTGCGAACCTCCGCGAACGTCCTCGCCGGGGGGGCCAGCCGGTTTTCGGCGATCGGCCACGGCGTGTTGCTCGCCGCGCTCGTGCTCGCCGCGCCATCGCTCCTCAACCTCATCCCGCTCGGCTCGCTGGCCGCGATCCTGCTGACCGTCGGCTACAAGCTTTCGCCTCTGTCGCTGTTCCGGGACATGTTCCGGCGCGGGTGGAGCCAGTTCCTCCCCTTCGCCACGACGGTGCTCGTGACGGTGCTCACCGACCTGCTGTCGGGCGTCCTCGTCGGGATCGCGGCTGGTTTCGTGAGTGTCATCCTCGGGACGCTCCAGACCGCGATCGTCGAAGTCCACGACGAAGGGTTCTGGATGATCAAGTTCTCGCGCGACGTCAGCTTCTTGCACAAGCACCGGTTGCGGGCCGCGTTCGCGCGCGTCCCGAACGGCGTGCGCCTCGTCCTCGACGCCCACGACGCGGGCTATCTCGACGCCGACATCCAAGACGCCATCGAACGGTTCGTCGAAGCGGCCGAGCTGCGCGCCATCCACGTGCGGCTGATCGGCTTCGAAGGCAAGCTCAACACCACGCCGATGGCCGCACACTGAGGAACGCATGGAAACCGTCAAGCGCATGCTGCTGGGGAACAAGGCGTGGGTGCAAGAGCGCCTGCAGATGGACCCGACCTACTTCGAGCGGCTCGTGCGGCCGCAAACCCCCGAGGTGTTGTGGATCGGCTGCTCCGACAGCCGGGTTCCGCCGGACGAGGTCACCGGGACCAGTCCGGGCGAGCTGTTCGTTCACCGCAACATCGCCAACCTCGTCGTCCACACCGACCTCAACCTCCTCTCGGTGCTGCAGTACGCGGTCGAGCACCTCGGCGTGAAGCACATCGTCCTCTGCGGCCACTACGGCTGCGGTGGCGTCAAGGCGGCGATGAGCCGTAGCCAGCTCGGGCTGCTCAACAAGTGGCTGCGGCACATCAAGGATGTCTACCGCTACCACCGTGCCGAGATCGATCTGCACGGCGACGTCGACAAGCGCGTCGACCGCTTGGTCGAGATCAACGTGATGGAGCAGGTCCAGAACCTGGTCAAAACCTCGATCGTCCAACGCGCTTGGAAGCGGAACCAACGCCCGCACGTCCACGGCTGGGTGTTCTCCCTCGAGGACGGCCACATCGAAGAGATCGTCTCGATCGACCCCAGCACCGCAGTCATCGACGACGTCTACCGTTACGACGATCTAGCCGCCGACTGAGGCGCTCGCGAAGGGGGCTGCATCGAGCGGGGCGCCGAGCCACCAAGCGAGGACGCCGAACCCCGCCGCCACCGGGATCGGCCACACGCCGGGACGTCGGTGCATCGCCCAACCGGAGGCCAGCGCCAACGCGAGGACGGCTGGCCGGATGCCTGCGGCGCCGCCCTCGGCGAGACCTGAGGCGACGACGCAGAACCACCCTGCGAGCCAGCCCACCGCGCCGACAACCGCGGCGCGAATCGCTGCGAGCGCGGACGCGAACCGCGGCTGCCGGCCGAGCCGCTCGACGTGACCGGCGAACCCGAGGACGAAGGCGAACGACGGAGCGAACAGCCACAGCGTGGTGAGGGCGAACCCGAGAACGCCCACGCTGCCGGCGCGGGCCGCCGCGAGGTAGCCGACGAAGGGGACGACGAGGACGAGAGGCCCGGGCGCGGTCTCGGCGACGGCGACGGCGTCGAGCATCTCGGGAGCGGTCAGCCAACCCTGCGAGACCGCGACGTCGCTCACCCAGCCGAGCACGGCGTAAGCCCCCCCGAACGAACAAGTCGCCAGCGTCAGCGTCAACAGCGCGAGCTGGCTCATCACGTGCGCCGGACCCCAGACGACCCACGGCATCAGCGCGGTCCCGAGCGCGATCGCCGCGAGCGCAGCGGCAGCCCGCCGACCCGCGCGCCCAGCGGCCACAGCGCCCGCGTCCTCCGTTTCAGCCACCGGCGTGACCCGGTCCACCGATGCGGACCAAGCGCCGAACCCACCCGCGACCGCGACGACGGCGGGGAACGGCGCCCCGGCGAGGATCGCCAGCAACGACGACAACGCGATGGCTCCATCGCGACGTCCGCGCAGAGAACGGGTCGCGACCCGCTGCAAAGCCTCGACAACCAGCGCCATCACGACAGCTTGCACGCCGATGAACGCGGCGCGAACGGCGTTCGCCTCCCCGACGACCTCGTAAGTGGCGGCGACACCGAGCAGCAGCAACGCCGCAGGAAGGACGAAGAGGCCGCCAGCGACCAAGCCGCCGACGACCCCGCGCTCCAAGAACCCGAGGTAGGTCGCCAGTTGTTGCGCCTCCGGCCCAGGCAGCAACATGCAAAAGCTGAGGGCGCGGAGAAATCGCTCCTCGGAGACGGCGCGCGCCTCATCGACCACGATGCGATGCATCACGGCGATCTGCCCAGCTGGGCCACCGAAACTCAGCGCAGCGACCCGAAGCCACCGTCGGAAAAACCCCGGAGAGGCCGCGCTCATCGCGCCGGGACGTACGAGACCGTCAGCTCGACGGCGATCCCCTGCAGGCCAGCCGCGAGGAGGATGGTCGTACCGCTGACGGTGTAGTCCACACCGTACACGAGCGGCACCGTCGCGCCGCCGGGCAGCACGCGCTCGATGACGAGCGACGCGGGCACGGGCGCCTGAGCGAGGTCCAGCGAGGACGACACCGTGCCGTACAGGTGGTCGAGGGCCATGCTGTAGTCGGTGCTGCAGATGCTGACCGTCGAGCCGCCGATCGCCGCCGTCACCGCGAGGTACGCGGTGCCAGCGTCCGCCGTCGCGCAGCCGCCGGCCGGGCCGACGATGGAACTGAACGACACCTGGTTGGGCGCGGGCCAACCCGCTTGCAAGGTCTGAATGAACGTCGACGGCGTCGGCGTCGGCGTCGAGTAGTCCTCCTCATCGGAGAGCACGACCATCGCCATCGTCGCACCGGGGCGCAGGAACCCGGCGTTGTACCCAGAGGTCATCGCAGGCGAGATCGCCATCGCAGCGGAGCGCAGCCCGCGCTCGGTGGCCGATCCCGCCGTACCGACGTCGGTCAGCTCCGCGAGCAGCGCCAGTGGGTTGGCGTCGGTCGGGTCGACGAAGCGATCGCCGCCCATCGACGTGACCAGCCGACCAGCGCCCGGCGCATCGGTGTCCGTCGTGACGACACCGACGTGGTAGTCGCTTGTAATGTCGGTGATCACCTGAAACAACGCCGGAAAGCTATTGATCAGGTACGTCTGTTCCTCGGCCATCGAGCCGGAGTTGTCGACGATGAACAGGACGTCGAGCGCGGACGGCCCCGACGTCGCGAGCGTCTCGGTGACCGACGCGTTCGCGCAGGTCGTCAGATCAGCACCTTGGCCCGGGTCCGGTGCGTCGAGGGTCGCCGTGACCGCCATCGTGACGTCCGCCGTCGCCGTCGTCGCTTGCAGGTCGCCCGTGACTTCCACCGTCCAAGCCCCCGACGCACCGCGTGTCAGGTCCCACGCCGTGATGTCGATGTAGCCGCCCACCAGCGCACCCGTTGCGCCGCTGCAGCCCTGCACCGAACCAGAGACGCCGCCGCCGATCCAGTAGCGGCCAGGACCACACACATCGTCCAGCGCGAGAACCACGAAGCACAGCGGTTCGCCGAACGCGAACTCGGCGTCGCTTGCGACACCGCCCACATCGACGCCCGAAAGATCGAAGCCAGCCAGCGGGCACGCATCGACGGCGTCGGCCCCGACATCGAGCTCACCCACGCACGTCGGCCCGGAGGTGCCGGTCGTGTCCGTGGTGTCGGTTGTGTCCGTCGTGTCCGTGGGGTCGGTCGTGTCCGTCGTGTCCGTCGTGTCGGTCGTGTCCGTTGTGTCGGTCGTGTCGGTCGTGTCGGTCGTGTCGGTCGTGTCCGTCGTATCGGCGGAGTCCTCGTCTTTGATCTGGAGGGACCCCGCCTCGCACCCTGCCAACAACGCTGCCGCCACGATCCAACGCATGCCGCCTCCAACGTCGCGAGCGTACCACGCACCCCGAGGATGAGCCGTGCGATAAGCGGCGCTGTGAGGTCCACGTGACGCGGCCAACCCGAGAGCACGACGACGGCCCCGCGCACACCCGGCGCCGACGCGGGGCTTGGTACACACCGGACGCGCTTCATAGGCATCTTTTTGCCGATCTCGCCCCCGCGATGGGGATCGTCGGAGCGCGCGTGCTCGACCCCGCCTGTGGCGACGGCGCGCTCCTGATCGCGGCCGCCGAGCGCTTGCTCCGCGCACAGATCGACGCAGGCATCGACGAGACGGTGGCGCGCCACACGATCGCGACCGAACAACTCCACGGGTGGGACATCGACCGGACGGCCATCGCCACCGCGTCCGCGCGCCTACGCACCTGGGCCGACCTGGCTGCCGACGTCGCGCTGCCGAACCTCGAACACCGCGACGCGCTCCTCAGCCCACCGCCGCCCGTCCCGTTTGATGTCGTCGTCGGCAACCCTCCCTTCCTGAGCGCGCGCGCTCGGGCGACGGCCCCCGACACCGCGCGCCGCGCAGCCCTCGACGCACGCTGGCCGGGGTTGCGGCTCGCCACCACCGACGCGGCTGCCCTGTTCGTCGCGCTCACCTTGGACCTCCTCGCGCCGGGCGGGTGCGCCGCGCTGATCCTTCCCCAGTCGTTCCTCTCCGCTGACGGCGCCGGTCCGGTGCGTGCCCATGCCGCAAAGGCGGCGACCTGGATCGGCGCGACGGTGATCCCCGGAACCCCCTTCGAGGACGCCGCCGTCGAGGTCGTCGTCTTGTCGTGGCGACGCGGTGGTCGGCCCGGCTCGCTTCGGCTGACTGGCACCCAAGGGACGACGCTGCACGAAGCCGTCCGGCCGTCCGGCCGCGCGACATGGGCACCTCCCGTCGCGAAGGCTAGCGGTTGGCCCTGCCCCACGCTCCGCACCTCGTCGGGGCGTCTCGGCGACCTCGCACGTGCGACCGCGGACTTCCGCGACCAATTCTACGGACTCGTCCCCCACGTGGTGGACCTCGCGGCCGAAGCCAACCCCGACGCCGCGTGGCTGCCGTTGGCCGTGAGCGGCGCCATCGATCCCGCGGTGCATCGCTGGGGTGAACGACCGATCCGCTACGCCGGTCGGATCCTGCGACGACCAGCGGTCGACGCCTTCGCCCTCCGGGCCGACCCGAAGCTCGGGTCGTGGGCGACCTCGCGCCTCGTCCCCAAGGTGGTGGTCGCGACCCAGGGGCGGGTGCTGGAGGCCTTCGCGGACCCGTCGGGACAGGTCGTGCCCGCGGTCCCCACCCTCTCGGTAACCCCCCATCAGGCCGACGCGCTGTTTCATGTCTGCGCGGTCGTCCTCGCACCGGCTTCGTCCGCGTGGCTCGGGGCACAAGTCTGGGGTGCGGGGTTGTCATCCTCCGCCATCAAGGCCTCGGCCAAGCAACTGGCGACCTTGCCGCTCCCGACCGACGCCGAGGCGTGGGGGCAGGCCGCCGATGAGCTCCGGCACGCACACGACGCCCCACACGAGGACGTCCGCGCCCGACACCTGCGTGCGTTCGCGACGGCGATGGACGACGCCTACGGCCTCACCGGCGACGCAGCCTGCGCCGCGTGGTGGTGCGCGCGCGCCCTCAAGGAGGGGTGAAGCCCGCGCACACCAAGAAGTCGGGATCGCAGAACGTGGAGCGACATTGAATGCAGCCAGGCGCCAACGGGTCGAACGCGCACTCGCGCAGGCATGAACGCGTGATGCAAACAGAGTAGTCGCCGAAGCAGTCCGAGCACGCATCCGACAGGCCCGTCGCCTGCCCCACGCAGTCCGAGACGCACTGCGCCGGATCTCGCGCGCGAACGCACGAGATCGTGCACTCCGCCGAGGTGTCGGAGAGGTCGTCGCCGAGGCTGGTCAGGGTCGCGAGATCGGTGGGGTTGTCGCACGCTGTCGTCTGCTGCGGCGTGTCGGCCGGCGTATCGGCTGGCGTGTCGGCCGGCGTGTCGGCCGGCGTGTCGGCCGGCGTGTCGGCGGGCGTGTCGGAGGGCGTGTCGGCCGGCGTGTCCACGGCCGTCGCGGTGTCACCCTCGGGGGTCGTATCCGCCGCCTTGTCCTCGGGGATCAGCGGCTTGCACGCCGAAGCCACCACCCACAATGCGACCCAAACGCCTCGCATCGACACCATCAAGACCTCCGATGGGTGGACTCTAGCGCACAACGCCGCGACTCGCCCCACTCAACGGGAGCCGCAGATCTGCTCCGTCGCCGCCAGCGGGACGGGAACCGGGTGGAACCCGAGCGTCCACTGCGCCCGCATCGAGGCGTCGACGGCTTCGGCGTCGGCGGGGACCGCTCCCCAGCACGTCGCGTCGACTGGCACCTCGAACGCGTCGAGGAGCGCAGCCCACCAAGCCGCAAACGCGTCGGACGCGACCCCGGCGGCCGCAGCGAGCGGTGCCCACGCGTCACTCCCGGCGCGCATCGTCCACGGCACCACCGCCCGCGACGCGACCGCCACAGCCAGTCCGTGCGGCACCCCGTAGCGCAGCGTGAGCGCGTTCCCGAGCGCATGGCAGGCACCGAGCATCGAGCCCTCGATCGCCGCACCGGCCAACGTCGCGGCTTCGAGCAGGACCGCCCGCTCCTGCGCGCCAGCCACCCCCTCCAACACCGGCGGGAGCGCGCGCAGCAGCCCGGCGAACGCAGCGAGGCCAACCTCACGGGACAGCGGCGTCCCCACCGTCGTCGACGCCACTTCGAGCGCGTGCACCAGCGCGTCGAGCCCCGAGACGCGGACGACCTCGCGCGGACAGGTGACCAAAACCTCCGGGCACAACCACGTCTGCACCGGCATCAGCCCGGGATGCCCGATGGCCATCTTCGCG
>JBEIFN010000069.1:0-8979 GCA_040382435.1 Alphaproteobacteria bacterium | reverse complement strand
CACCAAGCGGGAGCGGTCGGCAAGGACGGATCGAAGGGATCGGGGGCGTCGACCTCGGCGATCGCGGCGCCGCCCAACGTCACTGCGGCGGGACGCGCGTCGACCGGACGGATGCGGAGGTCGATGGTGCGCGCCTTCCATCCTTCGAGATCGGAGGGCGAAGCTGCATCGACCGTCCAGGTGATCGCCCCGTCGGCTGCGACGAGGTGGGTGAGGCGACGGCTGAACGCGGCGCCGGCCGCGGTCGTGTCGATCCAGGCGGCCGTGGATGGGGCGATCCCCGGGACGAGGTCGATCGACGCCACCTCCGCGTCGTCGACCCGAGACGGTGCATCCGCCGGGTCGAACCGGTCGGCGCGGAACAGGATCGCGCCCTCCGAGAGGAACCAGGGCAGCGCGCCGAGCGGGGTCGGCAGCGTGACGGTGGTGGGCCCGGTCCACGACTGTGCGCTGACCGGATCGAGCCAGCGTCCGGGGGGCAGCGTCAGCGTGCGTGTCGTCGCGCCTTCGGTCAACACGGGCGCTGCGACGATCCAGGGGCCAAGCGCGAGGACGTCGTCCTGGGTCCAGGCGGCGGCGTCCTCGGCGTGGTCCCACCACAACGGGCGGAGCATCGGCGCGCCCTCGGTGACGGCGGCGTCGGCGAGCGAGACGAAGGTCGGAAGCAGCGCGGCACGAAGGCGGAGGACCTCACCTGCGATCGCTTCGACCTCATCACCGAACGTCCAAGGTTCGGCGCGGCGGGCGTTGGTCGCGCTGTGCCCTCGGAAGAACGGCGAGAACAGGCCGAGCTGCATCCAACGCGCGAACAGCTCGGGGCTCGCGTCGCAGCAGTAGCCGCCGACGTCGGAGCCGACGTACGGCAGCCCGCTGACCGACAGCCCGGTCAGCATCGGCGCGGTCGTGGCGAGTGTGGCCCATGTTGACGGCGCGTCGCCCGTCCAAGCCCCCGCGGATCGATGCAGCCCGAGGTAACCGGCGCGCGACAGGACGAAGGGCGACCGGTCCGGGTAGGCGGCCTGCACGCCCTGCACGGTGGCCACGGCCTCGAAGTTGGCGTACGCGTTGTGCGCCCATGCCATCGTCGTCGCGACGCCGTCGCCGTCGACAGCCAGGCTGTCGGGGACGGAACCGCCGGGACCGACGAAGTCCGACGGCTCGTTCATGTCGATCCACACCCCATCGAGGCCGTCGCCGACCCACCCCGCGACGGCGTCCGCCCACCAGCGCCGCGTCGACTCCGCGGTGAAGTCGGGGAAGCCTGACGGCCCGGGCCACACCGCGCCGAGGTAGGGCGACGTCCCGCCGAGCAGGTATCCGCCGTCGACCGCATCACGCCAGACAGGCCATGCTTCGTCGGCCTTCAGGCCCGGGTCGAGGATCGCCACCGCGCGGACGTCGTCCCGGTGCAAGTCGTCGAGCAGCGCGCGGCGGCCGTCGAAGGCGACGGGATCCCACGTGAAACTTCGAAATCCGTCCATGGCCTGGATGTCGAACCACAACGAGGCGAGCGGCCAGTCGCGGCTTCGGTAGCCGTCGTAGACGTCGCGAACGGCTTCGTCGTCTGCCCATCCCCAGCGGGACTGATGCCAGCCGAAGCCCCACGCAGGCCAGCGGACGGGCGGGCCGAGGACGGCGTGGCGTTGGCGCGCGACGTCGGCGGGGGTCGGTCCAGGGAACCACAGGAACGGGGCGAGGCCGTCCTCAGCGGCGAGCAGGGCCTCGTCGTCGAGCGTCCACGTCTGGGTCGCGGGGCTGTCGGTGATCCAGCCGGTGACGACGCCGCCGGAGGCGTGCAGAACGGAAGGGAGCGACAGGTAGAGCGGGTCGTCTTCGGGGCACCAGCCCTGGCACGCTGTCTGGAACGCGTCGGTGTTCCGAAAGCGCAACGTCCGCCCGCGCCGCTCGCCGCTCCCCGTTCGCTCTCCCGCGCCCCGCAGGCTCGCGTCCTCGGCTAGGGGGATCCGCCAGCGTCCGGCGTCGGCGCGACCTCGCCAGCGAGGGGTTGGACCCTCGCTGATCGCGACCTCGCCGCCTTCGGTGATCGTGATGTGCCAACGCGCGTCGCACGCATGCAGCACGCCATCGCGGACCACCGCGGGGCTCGCCTCGAAGGGGACCGCCCGCGCGAGGCTGGTGCGTGTACCCCGTGGTCGCAGCTCGACGCCGCCGCCGGGGAGAAACCCCACATCGAGCCGATCGACACCGAAGCCGACGCTGGGTGGGGCGACGCCCTCGACGCGGCCCTCCGGGCAGAGGAGGGTCGTCATCGCGGGGGGTTCCGACGACGGAGCACCCGCGCAACCTGCAGCCAACAGCATCGCTCCGATCGATCGCGTCACGCTTGCCCCCCGCGTAGCCTACAGGATCGCGGCGGCGACGTGCAGGTCGTCGCCCACCCCTTTGGCGGCCGGGCAGGAGAGGAACCCAAATTCGCGAACGGGCACGTGCGCAACTGGCTGCCGGTTTGGCGGACGGATCTTTCCACCAATAAGAGAAAAATTGGGCCTGTTATTTACGCCATGGATTTCATTTTTAAATACTTTGTAGCTTAGAAACATCGTCGATGTCCGAGATGAACAATGTCGACAGGGCTTGCACCTTGCGCTGAATTCGTGAGGATCGGAACCATGACCACACGCAATGAACGACTCCCTGTGCTCCACGCCGTCGGCGGGCAGATCCGTGCCCGCCGGCAGGCTTGGGGGTGGACCCAACAGGATCTGGCTGACCGCGTCGGGATGAAGCCCGAGAGCATCAGCCGGATCGAGACGAGCACCGTCCTGCCCGATCTGGCGACGCTCGCGCGCATCGCGGACGCCTTTGGCGTGCCGACAGGCGATTTTCTGGGTGGTTCGGCCGAGGTCAACGCCGACCCAGAGGGTCTGCCCGGCTGGTCGTTGCTCAACGACGCCGACCGCCGGGTCGTTCGTCATCTGGTGGAACGGCTCGCCCCGAAGCCCTGACCCCTGCTCGAGCGCACCGCTTAGCGGGCTGAAGCTGGAGCCTCGGGGGCGTGCGGGCTAGTGTCGCCCCGCGGAGGCGACATGACGCCGGTCGTCGGGTGGTGGCTCGTCTTGGGATGCGGTGGCGGAACCGTGACCTTGAGCCCCGGGTCGAGTTCGGACGCCACGCCGCTCGGACCGCTGACGGATTCGGCACGCGGCGACACCGCCGACGGCCTCGACGGCGTCGAACCACCCGGTTTTGCGCAGGACTTCGCCGATTATCTCCAGGCGCACGGGTCCGCGGATCTGGTCGCGGCCGGCGGCGTAGGGGGAGGTGGAGCGCCTGCGGGGCCGGCGCACGATCCGGTCGTGTTTGTCCACGGCAACGGTGACCGCGCGCTCGGTGGGCCGCTCGGCGGTTGGACGGTCCCGATCGAGGCGTATGTTGACGCGGGATGGTCGGAGAACCGCTTGTTCGCGCTGACATGGGGCCCGGCCGATCCGAGCCTCGCGTCGCAGCAGGCGCACGACCGCGCGAACGTCCTCGCGGTCCGCCGGTTCCTCGACGCTGTGCTCGCCTACACGGCTGCCGAGCGCGTCGACGTCGTGGCCCATTCGATGGGCGTGACGTTGGCTCGCGCCGCGATCGCCGGGGGGACGATGGCCGACGAGGTCGGCGACTACGAGGTCGGGCCTGCGCTGACCGGCCGCGTCGACGCCTTTGTCGCGATCGCCGGGGCGAACCTCGGCTTGGCGTCGTGTTGGCCGACGGGAGGCTGGGTTCCGACGTGCGGACGTGTGGACGGGCTGTGGCCGGGGACACGCTACGGCTGGGGCGACGTGATCGGGCGGTCTGAGGTGCTCGAACGTCTCGGACAGCGGCCGGGTACCGAGGGGGAGCGCCGCTACGCCATCTGGAGCCGAACCGACGAGATTCTCGGCGTCGGAGGTCTGGTGTGGGGTGAAGTCACCGCGCGTTTGCCCGACCAGACGGACGAGGTCGTCCTCTCGGGGGTGGGCCACCTCGACACCCGCGACGCGACGACCGCGGTGCAGCTCGGCTGGCTCGACGCGCCTTGAGATCGCCCCGGGCGGACGGATTCTGTCCTCACGAGCCAGGATCCGCTTGCCGTCCCACCGCGGAACCACCAAAGGGTCGAACGACGTCGTTCGTCGTGGGGGGAGGCAAGGGTGACGGGGCTGTTCGTTCACCGGGCTGGTCGTGCGGAAGCCTCTGCGGCGGCGCTCGCCGAGGTGCTTCGCACCGGCGCCGACGCGGACCCGCTCCAACCGTTCTCGGTGGCGGTGGGCAGCCGCGGCATGGAGCGCTGGTTGCGTCATCGTCTCGCGCGGCTCTTGGGCATCGTCGCGAACGTGCGGTTTCCGTTTCCCGCGGCGCTCTTGGCTGAGGCGCTCGGGCTACAGCCCCAGGATGCGTCGTGGCGTCCCGAAGCGATGACCTGGCGCGTCCTGCGCTGGCTCGACGCCGACGGTGGTGCTTCGCTCGAATCCGACGCGAAGGCGCCCCTGCTTCGTTGGCTGCAAGCGCGGAGCGTCGCGGGGCCGAGTGTCGGGGGGGCCGCGCCGGGCGTGGTTGATCGCGATCGGTACGCGCTCGCACGCGAGCTTGCGGACATCCTCGATCGTGTCGCGTTGTTCCGGCCCTCGTGGACGGTCGCGTTCGAGGGGGACGCCGTCGTCGAGGGCGAAACGCCGCCCACCGACCCACGCTTTGCTTGGCTACGCCCCGCGTGGCGCGCCGTCGCTCAAGGGGTCGGGCTCCCCCCGGCCCGTCTGCTCGACGCGGCTGAGACAAAATGCGGGTCGCCGTTGCACATCTTTGGCGTCGTTTCGATGCCGCCGCTGTGGTGGCAGGCTTGGGCGCGTGTGGCGGAGGTTCGCTCCGTCCACATTTTTCCGATCCTGCCCACCGACGCGTACATCGGCGATCACCGCACGCGCGCCGAGATGCGACGCGCACAACGGCGCGGAGGTCCGCGTGGCGACGGCGACGCGCGCGTCGATGCGGTCGCGGCCGAGGTCGCGGCGCAGCATCCCCTGCTCACGGCGCTGGGGCGCACCACCCGAGACGCCGTCGACGCGTACCTCGACGCCGAGGCCCACGAGGTCGACGTTCCCGACGCAGCGGACGACGCGTCCGGCTCGGGCGACGCGGAGCCAGCGGGGTTGCTCGGGTGGGTCCAGCGCGACCTACGCGACGCCGTGGGGGGTGAGGAGCTCGCCGAGCGCTGTGCCTCCCGGCGGTGGTCGGCCGACGACGACAGCCTCGAAGTGCACGGGTGCCACGGCCCGACGCGCCAGGCCGAGGTCCTCCGAGACGTCCTGTTGCGCCTGTTCGATGCCCACCCCCATCTCGAACCGCGCGACGTCCTGATTCTCACCCCCGACGTCGGTACGTTCGCGCCGCTCGTTGCTGCGGCGTTTCGTCAAGGGCTCGATGCGCCGCGGGCCGAGGGGTGCGCGCAGCGCTGGGGGCCCTCGGGAGGCCCTCGGTTGCCGCTGCACGTCGCCGATCTCGGGGTTCACGTGCTCCACCCGCTCGCCGAGGTCGTGCTGACGGTCGCCGAGATGGCCGCCACGCGTGCCAAGGCCTCGTTGGCGCTCCGTCTCGCGGCGCTCGAACCCGTTCGCACGCGCTTTGGGTTCGACGACGACGCGCTTGCGCGTCTCGAGAACTGGATGACGGAGACCGGCGTCCGTTGGGGGGCCGACGCGGCCGATCGCGCTGATGTCGCCGAAACCGAGGAGGGGACGTTCGTCGCTGGGATGCGACGGTGGGCGCTCGGATGTGCCCTCGCCGACGACGCCGGCGTCGACTGGTTGGGGACGGCTCCTTGGGACGAGGCCGAGGCGGACGCCGACCTCCTCGGGCGGTGGGCCGAGGCTTGGGCGCGGGCGCGCGTTGCGTTGCGTGCATGGGCGGAGCCGCAGCGTCTGAGCGCGTTCCTCGCGACCGCGACCGCGTTGGTCGACGCGCTCACGGAGCTGCCGGAGGGGCGTCTCTGGCAGCGCGCGGAGTTCGTCGACACGCTCGCCGCGATCGGTGCCGAGGCGGCGGTGGGCGCGCGCGACGACGCCGACGCGGGCGATCCGCTGCTCACGATCGACGCGTTCCGGGCGCTGCTCGAACGCCGCTTTCAGGAGCTGCGCGCCGGCGACCGCCCGATCACGGGGGCCGTCACGCTCGCCGCGCTCCAACCGATGCGCAGCGTCCCGTTCCGCGTCGTGGTCCTGCTCGGGATGAGCGACGGGGCGTTCCCTCGTGCGCCGACGGTCCGGGCCTTCGATCCGCTTCCGGCGTCGCCGCGTCGGGGCGATCGCGATCCGCGCGAGGAGGACCGCCACCTTTTTCTCGAAGCCGTCGGCGCCGCGCGCGAACACCTGATCGTGCTCTACACGTCGCGCGACCCGAACCGCGACCACGCCCTGCCTCCGGCGCCCCCCGTGGCCGATCTCCTCGACGCACTCGATGTGACGGCGACGCCGCCGTCCGCCTCGCGTGGCGCGGGCCTGCGGGGATGGGTGTTCTCGCAGCACGCCGCCCAACCCTACGCCCGCTCGGCCTACACGGGCGAGGGGAAGCCGACGTCGTTCGATGGGCGATGGGCCAAAGCGGCCGAGGCCTTGTCGCGGCCTCGTCGACCGGTCGCACCCTTCGCGCCGTTGGGGCACGCCCTCGAGGTGTTGCCCGTACCCGAGGTGGTGCCGCTCGACGTGCTCGCGAGCTGGTTGGTCGACCCCGCGCGGCGGTTCGTCGAGACCCGGACGGGTGCGTCGACGCGGCGGTACACCGACGCGCTCGCGACCGATGTCGACCCGGTGTCGCTCGATGGTCTCGAATCATGGACGTTCCGCCAACGATGGGCCGCGGTCGCGCAGGAGGTGGGCGGAGGCGCGGAGGCGGGAGAGGCGCGCTACCGGCGCATGGCGGCGCGTGGCGATTTGCTCCCCGGACGCCTCGGACACGTGGCTTGGGCGAGGCAGGAGGCGAAGCTCTCGGCATGGTGGGACGCTGCGGCTCCCGTCCTCGCGCCGACGCCGCAGCACGCGCTCGAGGTACGGGTCGGGGCGCGCGTGATCACCGCCAAGCTCGGTCTGCCCGGTGGCGAGTGGGTGGTGGCGGTTCCCGACGACGTCGACAAGCCGAGGCATCGGCTCCCGTTCCACGCCGCGCTGCACCTACTGGTGGCGGCGGGACACGCGCCGAAAGCCGCCAAGATGGTGGGGTTGACGTCGGGCGGGGTGCGCGTCGTTCCCTACACGGTCCCTACGCCCGAGGCCGCCGTTGCCGCGTTGCAGTCGTGGCTCGATTGGCTGCCGCGTGCCCAGTGCGCGCCCGCGCGGGTCGCACCCAAGACGACGGCCAGCTTCGCCGACGCGGCGCGGGCGGTCCTGGAGGCCGCCTGGATGACGGATGAGATCGACGCCGGCAAGGTGTGGGCATCTGCACGAGCGGCTTGGCGCGGTGCCCATCGCGCACCGGGGGAGCGGACGGATCCGCTGTACCAACGTTTGTTCCCCAACGGTCCGTGGGCGGACGAGGATGACATGCCGGTCGCGGCGTTCGTCGACGACGCGCGTGCGATCTGGGGCCCCGTGGCCGAGGTGGTCCCATGATGCCGGTGCCGTTCCGCCTCGATGCGCCGATTCCATCGGGGGTCTTTCTGGTCGGTGCCAGTGCCGGCACGGGGAAGACGTACAGCTTGGTGCGCCTTGCCGCCCGTCTGTTGGTCGAGCCGACGCCGGAGGGGGCGTCGCCCCCGACGATCGAGCAGCTGCTGATCGTCACCTTCACCCGTGACGCCGCCACCGAGCTGCTCGACCGGCTCCGTGGATTCCTGGGCGAGGCGATCGCCTTTCTGCTGGCGCCGCCCCGCAGCGAACCCCTCGAGGCGGTCGAGGACCGAGGTCTGGCCGCACTCGCCGCCTCCGAGGGCGCCTGGGCGTCCGGAACCGAGCTCGCGCGGCGGCGTTCGCTGCTCGAGACCGCACGGCGCGACCTCGATGTGGGGTGGATCACCACCATCCACGGGTTCTGTGAACGCATCCTGCGCAACGCACCGCTCGAAGGGGGCGGCACCCTCGACGGTGCCGTGCTGCCCGACACGGGCGCGATCGTCGAGGAGGCGTTCGCGGCCGCGCTGCATCACGCGCTCGCGCGACTCGAACCGGGGCCTGCCGCCGCAGCGCTCGAGGCGTTCCCCGTCGCCAAGCTCTGGGCGCAGGCGCGCGCGGTGTTGGGGGCCGACCCCGATGTGCAGATCGAGCCGACGCTGCGCGACGCGGTCGACGACGTCAACGCCTATGGCCGTCGTGTGCGAGCGCTCGCCGCGCGGCTGGCAGGTCCTGAGGGGGCGGCGTGGGTCGAGGCGCTCGGGTCGTTGGCCGACCGCAAGGGGCTTCATGCGACGCGCGCATCGCGGGCCAAGCTGGAGAGCGCCTACCGCCTGGTGGGTCGGCGTTGGGCTGCCGGGGCGTTCGGCGAGGGCCTCGGCGCGCTGTCGGCGGCCAACCTCGCACGGAACGTCAACAAGGGGTGGTCGCTTCCCCAGCACGCGATCGCTGACGACCTCGCCGCGTGGGAGAGCGAGGCGGCGGCGCGCTCGGACGCATTGAGCGGATGGCGCTGCGGCGTCCTCCTCGACGTCCGCCGGCGGTTCCGCGATGGGCTGGAGCGCGCACGCGCGCACACCTTCGACGACTTGATCGCGCGCGTCGACGCGGCGATGGCCGAGGAGGCGTTCGTCGCTGGCGTTCGCAGCCGCTTCGTCGCCGCGCTCGTCGACGAGTTCCAGGACACCGACGCCGTGCAGTGGCGGATGTTCCGACGCTTGTTCGCCGAGGGCCACGACCGGCGACTGGGCCTGATCGGCGATCCCAAGCAGTCGATCTACGGCTTTCGCGGCGCGGACGTCGAGGTCTATGACGCCGCCTCCCGCGCGGTACCAGCCAACGACAACACGACGCTGCTCGTCAACCATCGGAGCGACGGGCCGCTGCTGGCGGCGGT
>JBEIFN010000068.1:0-9037 GCA_040382435.1 Alphaproteobacteria bacterium | reverse complement strand
TGCTGCCCTACTTCAGCGCCCGGTTCGGCAACCCGTCGAGCCGGGCGCACGGCGTTGGACTCGCGGCCGCTGCGGCGCTCGACCGCGCGCGCGCCGACGTCGCCGCGTGCATCGGCGGGGACCCGTCCGGCCTCGTGTTCACGAGCGGCGCCACCGAAGCCGACAACCTCGCGATCCTCGGGGTGGCGCGCGCGTGCGCCACGCGCGGACGCCACATCGTCGTCTCCTCGATCGAGCACAGCGCCGTCCACGCCCCCGCCGCACAGCTCGAACGCGAGGGGTGGCGCGTGACCGAGGTCCGTCCCGACCGCGTCGGACGCATCACACCCGAGGCGCTCGCGGAAGCCCTGCAGCCCGACACCACCCTCGTCAGCGTGATCGCGGCCCACAACGAGTTCGGCACAGTGCAGGATCTGGCCGCGCTCGCCGAGGTCGCCCATCAAGGGGGCGCGCTGTTTCACACCGACGCGGCGCAAGCGATCGGCAAGCTCCCGTTCGACGCGACCGGATGGGGCATCGACCTGTTGAGCTTGACCGCGCACAAGCTCTATGGGCCTGCAGGCATCGGGGCGCTCTGGGTCCGGCGCGGACGCCCCATCGTCCCCGTCCACCCCCTCACGTGGGGCGGTGGCCAAGAGCGTGGGCTTCGGCCCGGGACGGTGCCGCTCGCGCTCGCCGTCGGGTTCGCCGCCGCAGCCCAGCTCGCGCAGCACGATCTGACGCACGGCGTCCCCGAGGCCACCGCGGCCCGGCGCGACCGCCTCGCCCGCGCGCTCCTCGAGCTGCCCGGCGCGACCCTCACCGGACCCGAGCTCCCCGCCGACATTCACCATCGACTGGCGGGTAACCTCCACCTTCGATTCGAAGGATGCGCTGCGTCCGACCTCCTTCGCGCCGTTCGACCCCATCTTGCGATCAGCACCGGATCCGCGTGCGGGAGCGGCTCGGCGGCCCCCAGCCGCTCGCTGCTCGCGCTGGGGTTGACCGAGGAGGAGGCCGGGAGCGGACTGCGTTTGGGCCTCGGCCGCGACACCGACGACGCCGACGTACAAGCCGCGATCGAACACCTTCGCGACGCCGTGCGATCCGCGCGCGGATCCGCGGCCCCCGCGCCACGTTTCGGTTGACGAGCAGGCCGCGGTTCGATAAACGCCGCGGGCCGTGCTCCGCCCTCAAGCGGTGCCCGACCGCGTACGCACGTCGAACGACGCCGTCCGTGTCCTCCCTCCCCCTTTGGAGGCTCCGTGGCCAAGAAGAAGAACGTGGCCCGCACGATCATCCACCTGGAGTGCACCGAGCAAGCTGCTTCGGGCGTTCCCGGGATGAGCCGCTACACCACGATGAAGAACAAGAAGAACACCCCGGCCCGTCTCGAGCTCCGCAAGTACAACCCGTACCTGCGCCGCTACACGGTCCACCGCGAGATCAAGTGACGCGCGGCGGGTTCGCCCGCACAGCGTCCTGAGACGGCTCCGGTCGTCCCACTCGCCCACCGCAGCCCACGCGCTGCATCTACCCGCTGAACGGTTCGTCGAGGGGATGATCCCTCGCCCGACCCCAGCAGGACCGAAGCTCCCGCCACGGCGGGGCCTGCTTCCCAGGAGTTCCCTATGGCTCGCTACCGCGGCCCCAGCGTTAAGGTCTGTCGCTCTCTCGGCGTCGTCCTTCCCGGTCTGACCACCGTCCCCACCCTCGCGCGCCCGTACCGTCCCGGTGAGCACGGCTCCGAGCGTGCGTCCAAGCCCTCCGACTTCAAGATCCGCTTGGTCGAGAAGCAAAAGGCCCGCTACCACTTCGGTCTGCTCGAGAAGCAGTTCCAGCGCTACGTCCGCGAGGCGTCGCGCCTCAAGGGCCCGTCGGGCACCAACCTGATCCAGCTCCTCGAGTCCCGCCTCGACAACCTCGTCTGGCGCCTCGGACTGGCCCGCACGATCCAGGCCGCGCGCCAGGTCGTCGTCCACGGCCACGTCAACGTCGACGGCAAGCGCGTCGACCGCCCGAGCTTCCACGTCAAGCCCGGCCAGCAGATCTCGCTCCGCGAGAAGAGCAAGGCCAAGGCTTCGTTCCAGGCCGCCATCGAGGACGGCATGACCCGCGGCCGTCCGTCCTGGCTCGACTGGGATCCCGGCAAGGCTGAGGGCAAGCTCCTCACGCTGCCCGAGCGCGCCGACCTCCCCTTCGAGCTCAACGAGAACGCGATCATCGAGTTCTACAGCCAGAAGCTCTGATCGACGTCCGCGTCGTCTCTGCGCCCGGCTCCCCCCAAGGGACGCCGGGCGCGCCTGTTTTTGCTGCGTCTCGTCAGGGCGTCACCCCGGCCACGCCCAGCCCGAGCGGTCCGAGCGCCTGATGGACGCTCCGGACCAACGCAGCGCGGTCCACGGCGAGCACGGCGCCAAGGTAGTCGAGCGAGACCCCCTCCATCGGTCCCGGCAGCGGCGCGCCCGCCACCCAGGCCTGCTGGACGTCGTAGCCGCCTTGCTGCCACCGCTGCTTGATCTCGGGCCACATCGGCCCCACGGCCAGCATCGCGGCGCGGGTGGCCTCGTCCGAGGCCTCGAACGCGTCCACCACCATCCGGTAGGCGGAGACCCGATCGGCGATCGAGAGCTTCAAGGGAGTTCCGCCCTGCACCTCGCGACACAGGCTCGCGAGGCGGATCCACCCCTCGACGTCCATCTCGGTGAGGTGAAGACCACGGGACGACGCCCACACGGCCAGCGCCTCGGCGATGGGCGCCCGCACGCCGGCGGCCGCCTCGCCGCCCCACGGGCCGCCTTCCCCGCGCACCAACGCATCGACGGCGAGCGTCCGCGCTGCCGCTGCGTCCAAGCCCCGGAGCGCGACGAGCGCTGCGTCCGCGGCCGCAGCCGACGCCAACGCCGCGTCCACCGCCGCCGGGTCGTGCTCCGCCCAGGCGGCGAGCGCAAGCCGCAGCGCGCGGGCTTGGGAGGCCGTCAACGGACGGGCGGCGAGCCGCTCGGCATACGTCACGGCCGGGCGCGTCGCCGCGCAGGTCAGGGCGGACGAAGGCACCACCAACCCCACGTCGGCGGGGCAGATGGGCGTGTCCCCACAGGCGGCGAGCCACACCCCCAGCGCGGCGGCCGCACGAAGGGGCCGAGACCGCCTACCACGCCGCGTCACGACATCCCGGAGCCGAGCCGCCAGTACGGGCTCCCCTTGAGCTGCCCCTTGATCTGCTCGATCTCGGCAGGTTGAAGCTCGCCCATCACGGGCTGACCCGTCTGAGGGTGGACCTGCTGCAGGAACCAGCGGGCCTTGGTCTTGCGGTCGCGGAAGATCACCGTCCCGTATGGGTCAGCGTAGATGTCCTCAAGATCGCTCATCCGAAGGCGACCGTCCTTGGGCGCTTCGGGCTCGGGCGGCGGCGCGTCGGCGGCGGCGGGCGGCGGCTTGAGCGCCTCGAGGACCTCCTCAAGCTCCCAGCGGACCTCGAGCGCCAAGCCCTTCTTCAGCCCTTCGAGGTGACGGCGCAGCGGATCGCCGTTGTGCGGCTCCGCCCAAGCGAGCAGCTCGGCCTTGATCGCGTCGCGCTCCTTCCAGCCAGCGGACGCGAGGCGCGCGACGATGGCGTCGGCCTCGGCGAATGGCGAATCGGACATCGTGCCTCCGTCGTCGCCCTATGGTCTCCACCGTCGCCTTCGGCAAGCCCTGTGGGCCCTCGCGTGTTGCTGCGATACGAGCCCGACGGAGGTCGCATGCGCCGTCCCACCCTACCCAAGACCGCTGCCCTCGCCGCGCTGCTCGCGTTGACGGTGACGGCCTCGACGTCTGGGGCGCGCGAGCGGCCAGGAGCCCCGACGCTCGCGGAGCGCGCAGCCAAGCTCCCGTGGTGGCAGACGCCGGTGCTCCCCAACCCCGAACGCGGCAACTACGCCCCCGCCGTCGCCACCGCGCGTGACCCGCTCGTGGGGGCGCTGCTCGGCGAACGCGCGCCCGACGCGCGGCTCGAAGCCGCCGCCGCCGCGCTCGCGCTGAGCGCCGTCGAGGGCAAGGGCGGACTCGCTCGGTGGGAGCTGCGCGAAGCGGCTTGGCGCGCGGGGTGGCCGTACCCCATCACCGCGGCGCAGGGCTGGGGCACCCCGGAGGGCGCGACGCCGCCCGCCGATCTGTTCGCTTGGATCGAGGCGTTGGCACCTGGCCAGACGTTCGGCCTCGCCCGCGCCCGCGGACCGCTCGGCGACGCCTGGGTCGGACTGTTGGGCAACGACGGCGCTTCCCTCGGAACGGTCCCCCGTAGCGCCCCGCTCGGCACCCTCCTCACGCTCCCCCCGGTCCCGGGCGCGACCTTGCGGCTCGCCGACGGGCGGGGCGGTCTGCGCGAAGCCGACCTGTCCAACGGCGCAACGGTCCCTCTCGTCCTCGCGGGCGAGTGGATCGCGCGCATCGAGCGCAACACCACGCTCGTCGCCCACTTCCCCGTCTACGTCGGCATCCCGGCGCCTCAAGTGCCACTGCTGCGTGCCGACGATGACGCCGCCGCCGTCACCTCCGCCGAAGAGGTCGACGCCCACGCCCGCGCGCTGCTCTCCGAGGTCCGCGCACGCTACGTCCTGCCCCCGTGGCGCCCCGATCCCCTGCTCGACGCCGCGTCGCGCGCGCTCGCCCAAGACCCCACCCGCGCCGCTGACGCGGTGCTCGAACGGATGGGTGCCGCCCCGGGCCGCGGCGTCGCGTGGCGATGCGACGATCTGACGGTGGAAGACTGCCTCGACCGGTGGGTCTGGAACCCCGCAGGTCGGGCTGCGCTGCTCGATCCTGACCTCGACCGCCTCGGACTCGACGCGCGACTCGACGCGTCGGGCGTCCACCTCGTGCTGACCCTAGCCCCTTCGGCCACGACGCCGTGAGGCTGCTGCCGACGCGCGCGGAGTGGCTCTCGGGAGTCGCGTTTCTCGGGATCGCGACCCTGTGGATCGGCCCCCGCATCTACCGCGTCATCGACCGCACCCGGCGATCCGAAGCCGCGTTCGTCCTCGAATCGCTCCAGGCGGCCGCGCTCCGCGGGTCGTTGCCGTCCTTTGAGGGCGCACCCCGGGGTGCAGACGCCGTCGACGCCCAACGCGTCCCGTGGGGGGGCGAAGGCGGCTGGCGATCGCCCGTCGACGGCGTGCGATGCAGCTACACCCATCGCTCGGGGCAGCTCTCGGCGACCTGTGACGTCGACGGCGACGGCCAGCGCGCCATCTACACCGGCCCCGTCGACGGGGTGCTGCGTCGCACAACCCCCGACGACGTGTTCTGAGCCCCCGCGGAGAGGCCCCACCATGCTGCTCGCGATCGGACTCGGCGCCAGCCTCGGGGATCGGCTCAGGACCCTCGAACGGACCCTGCACCGGCTCCACGCCGCCCCCGGGTGGACGTTGCTCCGCACGAGCCGCTGGTACCGTTCACCGCCCATGCCCGGCGGGACGGCATCGGGTTGGTTTCTCAACGGTGTCGCCCTGTTCGACGTCGACGAGTCGCCGGAACAGGCGCTGACGCGCTGTCGCGGGCTCGAGACCGAGGCCGGGCGTCGTCGCGACCGCCACTGGGCTGACCGTCCGCTCGACCTCGACCTGCTGTGGTGGGAGGGGGGACCGGTGACCTCGCCCACGCTCGCGCTTCCGCACCCGGGCATCGCGCAACGGGCGTTCGTATACTGGCCGATGTGCGAGGTTCTGCCACAACAGAGCGCAGCGTGGCGCGCGGGTTGCGGCGACGGCCCTCCACGTCACGCTGCTTGGCCTGTCGCCGCGTTTGCATGGTCGGGTCCCACCCCATAAGGCCCGCCGTCCGGAGGGTCCCGATGAAGCTCTTCCTCGACAGCGCCAACCTCGCCCACATCCGAGAGATTCACGCGATGGGCGTGCTCGCGGGCGTCACCACCAACCCCTCGCTGATCGCGAAGGAAGGCCGCGACTTCATCGAGACCATCGCGGAGATCTGCGACCTCGTGCGCGGTCCCACCTCGGCCGAGGTGATCGCGCAAGACGTCGACGGGATGGTGCGCGAGGGCGAGCTGCTCGCCAAGATCTCCGAGCACGTCGTCGTCAAGGTCCCGCTCACCGCGCCGGGCCTCGCCGCGACCCGCCGCCTGTCCGACAAGGGCATCAAGACCAACGTCACGCTGTGCTTTCAGTCCGCGCAGGCGCTGCTGGCGGCGCGCGCCGGCGCCACCTACATCTCGCCGTTCGTCGGTCGCCTCGACGACGTCGGGCAGGACGGCATCGCGCTGATCCGTGAGATCGCCGATATCTTCGCGACCGCGGGCGACATCGACACGCAGGTGCTGTCGGCCTCGATCCGCCACCCGCAGCACGTCGTCCAGTCCGCGCTCGCCGGCGCGCACGTGGCGACCATCCCTTACGACGTCTTCACCAAGCTGAGCAAGCACCCGCAGACCGACAGCGGGAACAAGAAGTTCCTCGAAGACTGGTCGACCGTCCCCAACCCCGACATCGTCGGACGGGTCCAGGCGTTCCTCGCCGCCCGCCGTTGATCGCTCGCCCATGGCCCTGTGGGGCCGCATCCTGCCTGAGGAGGTTCCCTTGAACATCGCCGTGTGCGCCAAGACCGCGCCCGACACCGCGACCCCGATCCGCACCAAGGCGGACGGGAGCGGCATCGAGACCGCGGGCGTCAAGTTCGTCGTCAGCGCCTACGACGCCTTCGCCATCGAAGAAGCCGTCCAGCTCAAGGAGAAGGGTGCAGCCGCCAAGGTGCACGTGTTCTCGGTGGGCGACGACGAGGCGATCAACCAGCTCCGCAGCGGCGCGCTCGCCGTGGGCGCCGACGACCTCACCGTGTGTCAGGACGCCGCCGCGCAAGGCGCCGACAGCCTCGGCACCGCGCGCGTCCTCGCCGCGATGATCAAGGGCACCGCCGACATCGGCCTCGTCCTTCTCGGCAACAAGGCCACCGACTTCGACAGCAGCGCGGTCCCATCGATGCTCGCCGAGCTGTTGGGCTGGCCGGTCGTGACGATGGTCACGGCGTTCTCGATCGAGGGCGGCAACTTCAAGGCCACCCGCAACGTCGGCGGCGGCGTCTCGGAGGTCGTCACCGGCGCGCTTCCCGCCGTGATCTCGGCCGACAAGGGCCTCAACTCCCCGCGCCTCGCCAAGCTGCCCGACATTGTCAAGAGCAAGACCAAGCCGGTGCACAAGAAGGCGCTGGCCGACCTCGCCTTGACCGCCGCTGACCTGGCGCCGCTCGCGATCACGTCGACCTTCGCGCCGCCGCCGCCGCGTCCCAAAGGCCGCATCCTCGCCGGCGACATCGACACCCAGGTCGCCGAGCTCGTCCGCCTGCTGCGCGACGAAGCCAAGGTCCTCTGAGCCCCCCAAGGAGACCCCATGTCCATTCTCGTCCTTTGTGAGCAAGAAGGCGGCGTCTTCAAGAAGACGGCCGCGGAGTTGTTGGGTCTGGCGACGTCGCTGTCGGCGGGTCCGGTCGCCGCCGCCGTGCTCGGTGGCGGAGATGCCGCGAGCCTCGGCGCGTTCGGCGCCAGCACGGCTTACGTCGTCGACGGTGACTTCGGCGCTTACGACGGTGACGCCGTCACCGGCGCGCTCGCCGCGATCGTCGCGGCCGCCAACCCGACCCTGATCCTCGCGCCCGCGTCCTACGCTGGCCGTGACGCCCTGCCACGCCTCGCCGCGCGCTTGGGATGCGGCCTCGCTGCCGACTGCACCGGGCTGACGGCCGCGGGCGGCGCGTTCGTCGCCAAGCGTCCCGTCTACGCCGGAAAGGCGCTGGTCGACGTCCGCTTCGCCAAGGGCCCCGCGATCGTGACCGTGCGCGCGAACAGCTTCCCGCAGCCGGCCGCCTCGGGTGCTGCGGCCAGCGTCGTCTCGGTCGCGTTCACACCCGCCGCCCCGCGCGTCTCCGTCAGCGAGCGGCTGACGCCGAGCACGGCCGTCGTCGACCTCACCGAGGCCGACCGGATCGTCACCGGCGGCCGCAGCCTCGGCAGCAAGGAGAAGTTCGACGAGGTCATCCGCCCCCTCGCCGCGGCCCTCAAGGCCACGCCCGGCGCAAGCCGCGCCGCGGTCGACGCCGGGTTCGCGGGACATGGCGACCAGGTCGGCCAAACCGGCAAGGTCGTCAACCCGACCCTGTATCTGGCGCTCGGCGTCTCGGGTGCCATCCAGCACCTCGCCGGCATGCGGACGAGCAAGGTGATCGTCGCCGTCAACAAGGACGCCGCCGCCCCGATCTTCGAGCACGCCGCCTACGGCATCGTCGGCGACCTGTTCGAGGTCGCGCCCAAGCTGCAAAAGGCGATCGCAGCCCTCGACTGAGGCGCGAACGCTGCGGATGGGGTTGGGCGTCGAACGAAGCCCCCCCCCTCCTGCACCTCCTGCGCGCGCCCACGTATGCGGCGCGCGCAGGTTGGGTTACGCGACGCCCATGACGCATGACGCCGGAAGCCTGACCGACCCCTACCGCCTCGACCGCGCCACAGCGGCCCTGGTGGCGCGGGGCGCTTGGAGGCCCACCGTCGCCCTCGTCGAACGCTTCGCACGAGACGCCGCGCCGCGGCCGAGCACGTGGCTACACGAAGCGATCGCCTTCTACCACCTCGGCCTGATGGACCGGTGCGCCGCACGGCTACAGCAAGCGGTCGGTGACGAGGTCGATCCGCGCGCCCACGCGCACTGGACCGCGCGGATGCTGCTCGCTCGCGGCTGGCGCGGACGTGCCGCCCAGGGCCTCGACGCCTGGCTCACGACGGATCCGGACGACGCCGACGCGCGAGCCCTCCGTGCCCAAGCTGACGCCACCGCAGCCCGCGCTCCTCAGTCCGACCCGGCCGAGGGCAGCGCTCCCGGCGCGTTGCTCGATGCCGCCCTCCAGTGCCTGCACGCCGGCGCCTTTTTGCGCGGACGACGACTGCTCGAACGCGCGATGGCAGCCACCTCTGCGGAAGCCAGCCAAGACGCGGCCGATCTTCGCGACCGGACGCTCGATCTGATGTGGGCCCTCGACACCGAGCTCGCGCGCCCCGGGAGCGCGGCCCAAGCGCTCC
>JBEIFN010000067.1:0-9069 GCA_040382435.1 Alphaproteobacteria bacterium | reverse complement strand
GTGCTCGCACCGTCACGTCGTCGCGCCAAGGAGGCATCGGACGCCACCGAGGGCGCCACGGCATCGTCCGAGAGCAACGCACCCGCCTCGTCCACGAAGCCATCGGGGTTCGCACCGCCATAGATCAACGTGTCGACCGCCGACCCCGCACAGTCCGAGAGCCGCACGCCGTCCTGGCTGTTGCCGAGCGACAGGCTGGCGACGTCGACGACCGGAACGGCGACGACGCCGACGGGAACGGGGAACATCGGGTCGGGGATCAGCAGAAAGCCACCCGCCGGGATCACCGTGCCCGCTGGCAACGTGACCTTGATCCGCGTGCCCCAGTCGTCGGGCGCGCCCGCTTGCTCGATGCGCCAGCCCGACGCATCCACCGAGCCCGCACCGGGGTTGTACAGCTCGAGCCACTCGTAGCCGCTGTCGGACGAGCCCGCGGGGTTCGTCGCCGCCCCAGGGTCTGCGAACACCTCGTTGAGGACGAGCTTGCCGGGCGCGCCAGCGTCGCCACAGGCCCCACCGCCCCCACCGCCGCCGCTGTTGACCGCACCGGGAGTCGGCGTTCCCCGTACGAAGTCGAGCAAGCCGTTGTCGCGATCGGTGCCATCGGGAACCCGCGCCAGCGAGGTGCCCGACGAGGGCTTGGGCGCGAGCCGATCGAGATCGACCAGATCCGAGGATTCGTCTGTGAAAACGTCGGTGTTCGTCGTTCCATACACGACGACGTCGCGGATCGCACCGGCGCAGGTCACCAGGCGGACGCCGTCGCTCGACGACCCGGCATTGCCGAGGTCGACGAGGGCGTCGAGCCGGACGACGTCAGGTGCGGAACCGACGTCCGCGGACGCGCCGGCGACGACGAGGCGCTCCCCGGGCGCGAGCACCCAGCCGGCCGGAAGGGTGAACATCGGCTCGTAGTCGGCATCGCCGCTGAGCGCGCGTTCGATGGCCCAACCCTCGAGCGAGGCCGCGGTACGACCCACGTTGAGCAGCTCGATCCACTCCGCCCCGCTGTCGGTGCCCGCGGGGTCCGCCGCGAACTCGTTGATCAGCACGGCGCCGGCGCCGTCACACGCCGCGTGCGCGACCGGCACGGCTGTGGCCCACAACGCCAGCAGACCCCATCCCCACGTCGCGACGCTGCGCATGTTGCCCCCTGAAGCCGAGGCCATCGTAACCCGCCACTCCGCCGCGCGCGGCCTCGCGCGCCGGCGTCACCGATCGGCTACACGGCCCGCGGGGGTGCGGCGTGATCGAGGCCAGCGGGTTGGTCAAGACCTACGAGGTCCCCGTCCGCGAGGCCGGGTTCGCGGCCGCTTGGCGCTCGGTGTGGTCGCGGACGTTCCGATCGGTCCACGCCGTCGCAGGGATCGACCTCGCGGTGGCTGCCGGGGAGCAGGTCGGGCTGCTTGGACCGAACGGCGCCGGGAAGACGACGACGCTGAAGATGCTCACCGGTCTACTGCACCCCACGGCGGGCACGGTTCGCGTCCTCGGGCATGTCCCCGCGAGACGAGATCGCGCGCTGCTGTCGCGGATTTCGATGGTGATGGGACAAAAGAACGCGCTGCTTTGGGATCTGCCCGCTTCGGACACGTTCGCGCTGCACCGCGCCCTGTACGACCTGTCCCCGTCGGCCTTCCACGACGCGCGCGATGAACTGGTGCGCGCCTTGGACCTCGCGAGCTTCCTCGACCGGCCCGTCCGCAATCTGAGCCTCGGGCAGCGGATGCGCGCTGAGCTCGCCGCGGCCTTGCTCCACCGGCCTGCTGTCGTCTTCTTGGACGAGCCGACCATCGGCCTCGACGTCGAGGCGCAGGGCATCGTCCGCAGCTTCCTCAAGGACTACCGAGCGCGCCATGGCGCCACGCTGCTGCTGACGTCGCACGACATGCGCGACGTCGCCGCGCTGTGTGACCGCGTCGTCGTGATCGACGGCGGGAAGGTGCGGTTCGACGGCGCCCTCGACGCGTTGGCGACCACGTTCGGCGGCGGACGTCGCCTCGAAGTCCGCGGCGCGACGGTCGACCTGTCCGACGTCGGGCTCACGCTGCACGACGGCGTGTGGAGCCTCGTCGACGACCCGGCCTCGCTCAACGCGCGGCTCCAACGCGTGCTGGAGCGCGCCCCCGATGCGACGGTCTCGGTGTCCGACCCGCCGCTGGAGGACGCACTCCGACGCGCGTTCGGACGCGGCGAGCCGGCGGGTGCGCCATGAACCGCCTTCCCCACGCGCTGCGGGTGACGCCGACGATCGCCCGCGTCGCTTGGTCCGACCTCGTCGCCTACCGCGCCGAGATGGTGGTGTGGGTGCTGACCGCCATCCTGCCGCTGTTCCTCCTCGCGCTTTGGGACGCCGTGCTGGTGGACGGCGACGTGGCGGGGTTCGGTCGCGACGACGTCGCCCGCTACTTCGCCGCCACGCTCCTCGTCCGCCAACTGACCGGCAACTGGATCGCGTGGGAGCTGGCCTACGAGATCCGCCAGGGTCAGCTCTCGGCGCGTCTCCTGCGGCCGTTGCACCCGCTGTGGGCGGCGTACGTGTGGGCCGTGGCGGCGCTTCCTTGGCGCATCGTCATCCTCTCGCCGCTGTTGATCGCGCTCGCGCTGGCGCGGCCGGAGCTGCTCGCTTGGCCGTCGACCGCGCACGCCTCTGCGTTCGTCGTGAGCGTGGCGCTCGCGTTCACCCTGAGCTTCCTCGTACAAGCGACCTTCGGTTCGCTCGCGTTCTTCATCGACAAGGCCGACGGCGCGTTCGGGGTGTGGTTCGCCGTCTGGACGGTCGCCTCGGGCTACGTCGCACCGCTCGCGTTCTTCCCCGCCTCCGTGGTCGCCGCGCTACGCTGGCTGCCGTTTCGCTCGATGCTGGGCACCCCGGTGGAGATGCTCGCCGGGGTGTTGCCGAAAGACGCGTTGGGGATGGCGCTGGCGGTCCAGGCGGCCTGGGTGCTCGTCGCCCTGATGGTCCTCCGCGCCGTGTGGCGCGCGGGCCTGGCGCGCTACGGAGCCTTCGGCGCATGACGACCACCGGCCCACGTCGCGCGTTGCAAGTGGTCGCCGCGCTGTTGCGCGCCAGCCTGAGCGCAGGCATGCAGTACCGCGCCGACTTCTTGTTCGACGCCGTCACTGGGGCAGTCCGTGCGCTCGCCACCCTCGCCCCGCTGTGGCTCGTCTACGGCCTGCGCGACGAGGTCGCCGGTGTCGGCGAGCGCGAGGCGACGCTCGTCCTCGGCTGTTTTTTGCTCGTCGCAGCCCTCGTGCACGGGGTGATTGAGCCCAACCTCGGCGCGGTCGTCGAGGGGGTTCGCAGCGGCGCGTTCGACCTGACGCTGCTCAAGCCCGCCGACGCGCAGCTCCTGGTGAGCTTGCGCACGCTCGCACCCGGCCACGTGTGGGATCTGCTCGCCGCCCTCGCGGTCCTCGTCGACGCCACGCGCCGCGGCCCCACGCCCGACCTCCCCCACATCGCGCTCGCGCTGTGGACCGCAGCCTGCGGCGCGCTGGCGTTGTACGGTGTCTGGCTCGGTGCGATCGCCGCCGCGTTCGTCTTCGTCCGCGTCGACAACCTACGGTTCCTGTTGCTCGCTGGGCTGGATGCAGGCCGATGGCCCGCGCGGGTGTTCTCCCGCGGCGTCGCGACGCTGCTCACCGTGGTGTTCCCCGTCGCCGTCGCGACCACGCTGCCCGCGCGCGCGTTGGCGGGGCATGGCGCTTGGACGGACGCCGTCGTCGCCGCAGCCGTCGCGGCCGCCTTCCTCGCGGGCAGCCGACGCCTGTGGCGCGCGGCGCTCGCTCGCTACACCTCCGCCTCGTCCTAGGGGCGCGCGGCGGACGCGGCCCGAAGTCCAGGCAGCAGACCGACGAGCACGCTCCCGACGAGCGCCGCGAGGCCCACCCCCACCGCCCAGGCCTCGGGCAACGCCACCGCTGCGAGCAAGGTCGCCAACCCACCGAGCGCCATGCCGGGTACGGCGACGCGATGGGTCGCGCGCCAGTTCTCGTCCGACGCCAGCGACCACGGCGTCCGCACGCCTGCGATGCCGTTGCGCGGCAAGTCGTGCAGCGTCCACGCAAGCACCGCAAACAGAACGCCTACCGCCGCCAACACCCCGCGCCCCGACAGCACGGGCTCGGGCTGCCGCGCCACCTCGAGAACCGAAGACGTGATGACGAGGCCGAACATCGAGATCGCGGTCACCATCGCGGCGAGCTTGCGCGGCGCGTGCAGATCGAGGCGCCCCACCGGGTCGAGGCGCGCCGCGACGACGACGATCAGCGGGACGAGCAGCGTCATCGCCGGCCCAAACGCCAACCCAACGTCGCGTGACGCCCAGCCGTTCGCCGCCCCGTCGAGCCCCCAATGGACGGGCATCGGGTCGGGCACACCCCCGGAACGCCAAGCGAGGTGGCCGAGGCTCAGCAACGTCAGCAGGGCCGGCCCCAACAACGCACGCAGCATGGCGACCTCCTCGCCGAGGCCTAACGCCTGCCACCGCCCCGCCCCATGCCGGGGGCGTGACGTCAACCCAGGTGGCCCATGACGGCGTCGAGGAACTCCGCACCCGTCGCCGTGCCGCCGATCATCTCGGGACGACACCCGCCGAGCACCGCAGCCTCGGCCGCATCGCCCAAGCGGCGTCGTGCCGCACCCTGCCCGATGTGTTCGAGCAGGTACAAGCTCACGAGCAGCATCGGCATCGCGTCGGAACCGCGCACGGCGTGGCCGCGCTGGCCGATCGTGAAGATCTGGGCCCCTGGCGCGTAGTTGATGCTCGGCGTGTTGACCGAACCGCCCGCCAAGCCGGCGCAGAGGTCGCCGACGATGTCGCCGTAGAGATTGCCGGCGAGGAGCACATCGAACTGCTGCGGCTTGAGGACGAGCTTCATGCACAGCGCGTCGACGATGACCTCGTCGTGCTCGATGTCGGGGTACTCCGCCGCGATCGCCTTCGAGGTACGCAGGAACAGCCCGTCCGAGAGCTTCATGATGTTCGACTTGTGGACGGTCGTCACCTTCTTGCGGCCATGGCTTCGCGCGTAGTCGAACGCGGCGCGCGCGATCCGGGCACACGTGGCCTCGGTCGTGACCTTGAAGCCCTCGAACACGCCCGGCAAGGACTCGTGCTCCTTGAGACTGTAGACGTCCTCGGTCGTCTCGCGGACGATGACGACGTCGAGGTCTTGAAACGTGCTGGGGACGCCGGGCAGGCTGCGGATCGGGCGCACGTTGGTGTGCACCCCGAGCGCCTTGCGCAGCTGAACCATCGGCGGCAGCTCGCCCTGATCGCGCCGTCCCCACTGAAAGCCCATCAGCGCGGTGCCGGTCGCGCGGATCGCATCGACCAGTGCAGGCGTCACGCGACCGTCGTGCGCGTCGAAGGGGTTGAGCGCCACATCGGCGCCGGCGGCGTCGAGCAGCGTCTGCATCCGCGCGAGGACCGCGGGATCGCTGACGTCGCTCTGAACGAGGGTGACAGGTACGGGCATGGTCATCTCCTCAGAGCGCGTCGATCAGGGCCTGGGTGAACGCTGCCGTCCCGGCGGTCCCGCCGAGATCGCGCGTGAGTACGCGCCCGGCGCCGAGCACATCGTGGATCGCGCGCTCAACGCGGTCGGCGACGGCACGTTCTCCGATGTGCTGCAACATCAGCACCGACGACAAGAGGACGGCGAGGGGGTTGGCCACGCCCATCCCCGCGATGTCGGGTGCCGTGCCATGGACGGCCTCGAACACCGCCATCTTCTCCCCGACGTTGGCCCCAGGCACCACGCCGAGGCCCCCCACCAACCCCGCGCAGAGGTCCGAGAGGATGTCCCCGTACAAGTTCTCGAGCAGCAGGCAGTCGAACGCGGACGGGTCCTGCGCGAGCTGCATCGCGACCTCATCGAGCGGGACGGCGTCCGCCGCGATGAAGGGGTAATCGGCCGCGACCCGGAAGAACGCATCGACGAACGCGCCGTCAGTGAGCGGCAGGACGTTGCGCTTGTGCACGACCGTGATCTTGCGGCGCCCAGCGTGGCGCGCGTACTCGAAGGACCAGCGGCTGATGCGCTCGGCGGCGCGGACGCTCGAGACCTTAAGGCTGACGACGGTGCCCGGCGTGACCTCGTGCTCGATGCCCGAGTACAGCCCCTCGGTGTTCTCACGCAGGACGACGAGGTCGACGTCCTTGTAGGGCGTGATGACCCCGGGCAGGCTGCGCACCGGACGCCAGCCGACGTAGAGATCCCCAGCCTTGCGCAGTCCCACGTTGGGCGACGTGTAGCCGCCGCCCTTGGGCGTGGTGAGGGGGCCCTTGATGCCGACGCGGGTGTCACGCAAGCTTTTGAGGACGACGTCGGGCAGCGGATGGCCGTGTTGAGCGACACCTTGCAGGCCCGCCGGCACGCGGTCCCAGGTGATCGGCGCCCCTGCGGCCGCCAGAATCTCGCACATCGCGCCCGTCACTTCGGGCCCGATGCCATCGCCTTCGATCAAGGTCACGCGATACGTCATGCGCGCGTCTCCGTGTGGAAGCAGCCCTTAACGGACTCGACGCGGGGAGGCTTGACGATGACCCCTTGGACGTCTGCTGCGCTCGCCGGCGCGGTCGCCGTTCTCGCCACCGTCGCGATCGAGCGCTTCGGTGGACGGCGGGGCGGCGTGCTCGCGTCCGCACCGACCACGGTCGTGCCGTTCAGCCTCGGCCTGTGGACCGACCCAGAGGCGTTCGCCGACGGCATGGGGTTGGTGCCCGCGGGCATGCTGGTCAACGCATTGTTCCTCGCAACATGGCGCGTGCTCCCCCCGCGGCTCGGACCGATGACGCTGCCACGCAAGCTCGCCCTGCTGGTGGCCGCGTCGCTGTCCGTGTGGTTGCTCGCGGCCGCGACCGCGGTCGCCGTGGGAACGTGGGCACGCGCCGCCGCATGGCCCACCGCGGTGGTGGGGGTCGTGGCCCTGTCGATCGGTGGCGGCCTCGGGGTGGCAGCATGCTGGACACCGCCCCCCGCCCCTGCTGGCTCTGCGCGCGTCCCGCGCGGCGTCCTGCTCGCGCGCGCCGGGCTCGCGGCAGCGGCGATCGGCGGCGCGTTGACGCTCAAGGCGACGTTCGGCGGCCTCGTCGCGGGGGTCGCGTCCGTGTTCCCCGCGATCTTCCTCACGACGATGGTCGGCCTGTGGCTCAGCCAAGGCGCCGCGGTGCCGCTCGGCGCAGTCGGACCGATGATGCTCGGCGCGACGAGCGTGGGTCTGTACGCCCTCAGCGCGCTGTGGACCTTCCCCCTCCTCGGTCCCGCGCTCGGTGCGACCGCCTCGTGGGGGTTCGCCGTCCTCTGCGGCTCGACCCCTGCGGCGGCGTGGCTGGCGCGCCGACCGGAGGCTGCGTCGGGCTGAGCCCTAACGCCGGCTCGCGATGCCCCCTGCGACCGCCACCAGCACCGTGCCGACCGCCCCCTGGACCGTGACGGCCTCGCCGAGCGCGAGCCAGCCGAGCGCCCAGGCCGCGACGGGCGTGACGTAGCCGTACAGCGACATCGAGGCCGCCTCCCCGTACTGGTAGGCGCGGGTCATCGTCAGCTGGGCCGTCAGGCCGATCAACCCGACGCCGAACAGCGTCCAGCCGACACCTGCGGAGGGAACCGTGGGCGCGGGGAGCAGGAACGGACTCGTGACCAAGGCGGCGATGCCCGCGAACCACAGCACGATCGTGTCGTTGCGCTCGGTCCGGCTCGCCTCGGCCACATACAGATAGGCCAGCCCGGCGAACAGCGCGGTCGCGAGCGCGGCCGTGACACCGAGGGGATCGGCTTGAAACTTCGGCCCGGCGACCAGCGCGACGCCAAGAAAGCCGAGAAGCAGCGCACCCCAGACGCGTGATGAGGGGCGTTCACCGAGCACCCAAGGACTGAGCAGCGCGACCACCAGCGGGCTCGCGTAGCTGATCATCACGGCGTCTCCGAGCGGCAGACGCTGAATCGCGTAGAAGTAGCTCAACATCGAGGCCGTCCCGGTCAGGCCTCGCAGCACCATCGCGCGCACCGCGCGGGGACGAAACGCCTCCCCCGTCCGCGCGGCCCACGGCAGCAGAACGACGAAGGTGACCAAAGAACGCCAAAAAACGATCTCGTCGCTCGGCATCTCGACCGCGACGAGCTTGACCCACAGGCCCATGACGGCGAACTGCAGGCTGGTGAAGACCATCCAAGCCACGCCGAGGCGGTGTCGCTGCGCGGCGTCTCCCAGGCGTGCCCCCCGAATGCCTCACCTTGGGACGATGTGGCCTCGACGGCTACCGCTCCCGCCGACCAGGCCGGTTGCTTGGCCGACACCGAACACCGAGCCCCCAAAAAAGTCTGGGCACCGTTTCCCTCTCGCTGGCGATACCCGAACGACGTCGACACTGCCGCGTCGATCTGCCGCCCTGAGACGGCGACCGACAAGCGGCTCCCGGACCGCGCTTAGGACGCCGCGTTCAACACGACGACGTCGCACCTCGAACAAGGGGACGACGGGTCCGGCGCCAAGCCGTCGTCAGACCCACGAGGAACGCCGCCGGCAGCATCGCCGTGCCCGACGCCGCGCAGCCACACGGGCCTCGGGGAGTGGGAGGCAACACCGGATGGCCGCCGCTATCCGTCTCGGTCGGCGGTGAGGCGGAATCGGTCGACACGGCGTCGGTGCCGTCGCAGTCTTGGTCGCGCCCGTCCCCCTCGATCTCGACCGCACCCGGATGGACCGACGCCTGCGCATCGTCGCAATCCGGAGCCGCGCTCTGCTCACCGAGGTACCCCTCGGGGGGCGCGCATGCGACGCTCGTCTCCGAGGTGGTGAACCCGTCGCCATCCCGATCGGCGTACCAAACTGGGGCGTCGACCGCTCCAAGGTCGATCCCGCCATCGCAATCATCATCGACGCCGTTGCACACCTCGTCCGCGTCGGGGCGCACCAAGGCTTCCCCGTCATCGCACTCGGCACACGCGGCGAAGCCGTCGCCATCCGCGTCGACAAAGCCGACAGCACCGTCGCAGTTGTAGTCCGCGGGGTCCGTGCAGTCCGTCTCTGGCGCGCCAGGCCGGTACGAGGCCGCGCCG